>JAWKTX010000004.1:300000-554298 GCA_041398825.1 Planctomycetaceae bacterium
GTCGACAACTGCGAACGCTTCTGTTTCTTCAGTCGGGCCGTAATGGAAGTTTGCCAGCAAATGGTGCTTCGGCCGGATGTCATTCACTGCAATGACTGGCAGACCGGAATCATTCCTGCTTTGCTGCACAGTCAGTATTCGTCTCAGCCGGGTTTCGAAAATACCGCCTCAGTCATGACCATTCATAATATGGCGTATCAGGGGCGGTTCTGGCACTTCGATATGCCGCTGACCGGAATGGACTGGGCCTACTTCAACTACCATCAGATGGAATCGTGGGGAGATCTGAACCTGCTGAAAACCGGTATCGCGTTTTCTGATCAGGTGACAACGGTAAGTCCAACCTATGCGAAAGAGATCTGTACGCCTGACGGGGGATATGGGCTGGAAGGAACACTACGGCATCGGCAGAGTGATTTAAGCGGAATATTAAATGGTATTGACGATGATGTCTGGAATCCGGAGACGGACAAGCTTTTGCCGGCCAACTACACTTTCGACACCATCGCACAAGGAAAAGCCACCTGCAAGACGGCCCTTCAAAAACGCCTCGGCCTTGCCGAACGATCAGACGTTCCACTGCTGGGGATGGTCTCCCGAATGGCAGACCAGAAAGGATTCGACCTTGTCGCAGGCGCAGCAGAAAGACTGCTGTCCCGGGATATTCAAATGGCTTTTCTGGGGACTGGTGATCCGCATCATGAGAGCATGTTTCGTCAACTGGCAGCTGCTCATCCCGGAAAAGTTGCAGTGGAAATTGGCTTTGATGAATCACTGGCACATCAGATTGAGGCTGGCTCGGACATGTTCATGATGCCAAGCCGCTTTGAACCATGTGGATTGAATCAAATGTATAGCCTGAGGTATGGCACCGTGCCGATCGTCCGTAACGTGGGGGGGCTCGCCGATTCGGTCACCAATCTCGACATCGCCGGAAAGTCAATTTCAAAAGCCACCGGGTTTGCATTCAACGACTACAGCAGAGATGCATTTGCTCAGAGTGTTGAACAAGCCATTGACACCTGGGGAAAGCCGGACATCTGGAAGAAACTGGTCAGGAACGGGATGGCTAAGGATTGGTCCTGGCAGCGAAGCGCTGACGAATACGTCGGCATCTATCGAAAAGCACAGTCCCGGATCGCAGGGCGGCTCTCGGAAGGCCGTTGCTGAACGTACCAGGTTCGGTAATACCCAGGTTCGGTAACAGATTTCTTCCGCCGTGAGTCTACGCTCGCTCAATGGGAAAGGGAATAACCTGATCAATGCGCGTGCTTCCCGTCAGAAGCATTAACAGACGATCAAAGCCCAGGGCAACTCCCGAACATGCGGGGAGCCCGGACATCATCGCTGCACCCATTCGTTCGGCTCCCGGCAATACTCTGTTCTTGTGACACACTCGGAGAGAATTGGACTGCACTTCTCGCTCGGCAAGTTCACGGACATCTGTGAGTTCGTGGTAGCCGTTACAGATTTCGACGCCTTGCATATAAAGTTCAAACCGATCAGAAACGCGCGCATCATTTTCTGATGTTCGCGCCAGCGCAGCCTGTGACCGCGGATAAGCGGTAAGAAAGACAGGATGTTCGATCCCCAGTGCTGGTTCGATTCTTTCGGCCAGAATAACGTTAAGGATGTCGTCGACGGTGTCGTCTGACGAAAACGCGGGCAACGGGATCTGTCTGCTGGCAGCAAGTTGTTCGATTTCCAACCGGCTCTTACCAAGCACACTTTCTCCGAGGACGCTTATGAATGCGTCGTCCCAATTGAGAACTCGAAACGACTGAGGACCTGCTTCGAGTCGCGTCTCCCCGGGAAGGAAATCCAGGCCATTCCTGGCTTCGATGCAGGTTCGGACAAGATCCTCAGTGAGTCGCATTTGCTGAAGATGATCTGTACCAACTCCGTACCATTCGATGATTGTGAATTCCGGGTTATACCGATCGCCTCGTTCCGAGCTGCGAAATGATTTCGTAATCTGGTAAATGGAACCCATGCCAGCGGCCAGCAATCGCTTCATGGCAGCTTCAGGAGAAGTCTGCAGAAACATTCGCGTGCACTGAGAGGTCTGGTCAGCTCCTGTCACCTCTACCCCAGACACTTCAATGGGATTGATGTGAGTATCGACGACGACATCATGAGAGAGAAGGGGCGTTTCAACTTCGGTGTAATTTCGGTCGTCGAAAAACCGGCGTATTTGCTTCAGAAGTTCAGAACGCAGTCGGAGTATGTTCAGGCTGCAGGTTGGCTGCCAGGTTGATGGTATGCTCTTCCCTTCCATCGGTAGGACACTCTCAGGCCTGGACGGCCGCTTCCGGGCCCGCGACTGATGCCGCTGGAGATCTCTGAGCGGGATCTTCGTCGTAGAAATAGTTGGCCATCAGGCTCTCTGCAATGAACAACAGGACCAGCAAACCCATCAGCACAGGGAAGACTTCAATACCAAGCCTTCCGACTCGGACCACCTGCAGCAGATCTTCTGGTTTGGAGACTGTTGCGTAGCGATCTTCTCCAAGAATCTCATTGAGCTGTTCCGGCGGAAGTCGGTTCAGGTTGCTTTCGTCGTCTCGAAGATTGACGGAGAACGAGGACAGGAATGGGCTGGTAGACTCAAAGGGACGAATCTGATAGTGCCCCGCGTCATCTGCATCGCTGATCAGGATCGTGGTTTGATCCGCGGGAAGAGCGGCGCGTGTCTGGCGAAACTCCGGGCGCCGCAAGAGGTATTGTCCAAAACGCTGACTGGGCGGCACCTGAATTTCGACCGGTCGACCGGCAACAAAATTGTGGACCTGATCTGTGGCACCGATCAGATACTGCATAATGCTGTCGGCCAGCGGAATAAAGGACCAGTTTTCGACGACAAGGTTATTCCAGTCGCTGCCGCCATTCACCAGATTGTCCAAAGCAGAAGTAAACATCAGACATCGGCCAGAGCCAACACGGCGTTCCAGCAGCGCCGGACGATCACCAATCCCATCGTACTGCATCAGGACTGATGCCTCCGGGTGCAGTTCGACTGCCCAGCATCGATCAAACAGGGCACGTGAAAGCTCCGTACGCCATTCGTCATCGGACGCGAATTTCCGGGTGACGGCATGTTGTTCCGATACGATTTTCATCACCGATGGCTCGTCGAGATAACGAACGGGAACAATTGGCTGTGCCGGAAGTAATCTTTGACTTTCGACGGTATCCCAGCGGTTTGGCTGAATTCCCTTCGCCCCGGTGCAGATGAAAACACCACCGCCGTTTTCAGCAAATCGGAGCAGTGCTGTCCATAGCGATGCATCCGGATCCGCACTATTGACGACGCAAACAACGTCAAAATCCGAGAAAGAATACTGACTGGCCTGAAGGGTGGTCGTTCGGGTGCAGTCATAGAATTGCCATCCCAGTCGGTCAGCCTCGTCAGGCTGCAGCACATTCTTCAGGTAGTAGGTTTCTTCTTCTCGATCCGAAATCATCAGGACGCGGGGGCGATTTCGAATCCCAAAACTGAAGTAACGAATGCTGTCGTCGGGCAATGGGTCAGAGCTGGCAATTCGCACAAAACCGTTTGCAAAGGGTTGCCCTTCCGGCGCCTGCAATTCAACGGAAACGCCCACGGCTCCGGTATCGATTTTCACCGACCGGGGAGCTCCAACGCGAACTTCTGAACCGTCAGGATTAATGAGGTATGTTTCAACCATCGTTTGAGGAGAAGCAGCTGTTGTTGCCTGCACCGTTACATTCAGCTGCAGCGGGCGTCCGGCGGCGCTGCTTTCCTCCGAAAGTTCCATATTGGCCAGACTGATGTTGTTGGGTTGTGCAACGCCGATATCGATCAGGTAAAGCTGAATCCAGTCGTTCACTTTCAACAGATCTGAAAGTCCGCTTTCGTCCGGATGTTTCCAGGCTGTCAGCGACCCATCGGTCAGCAGACAGACCTCTCGGGCAAAAAGATCGCTGGCTTCTGAGATGCCGAGTTCCTCTCGAACTCGCTGGCGATCGTCGATATGGCTCTGGACGGCATCCTTCAGTCGAGCATTCAGCGATTCTGGTATCGTGGTGAGCTCCAGTGAGTCCATTCTTGACTGCGCGCCAGCGAGATCGGCCTGAAAAACCACTTCCTCTTCCTGATCCAGACCCGCCACGGCAACTCGGCTTCCCGACGGGAGTTGTCCCAGGTATTCGGCTGCCACCTGTCTGGCTTTTTCCAGCCGCGTCAAATTCTCGTGGCGATAATTCATACTGATGCTGGTATCGAATACAAACACCACAGCAACCGGGATATCCTCTGTCGCTTCATTGCGCGGGGAAAGGAGTTCACCACGAACCCGAACTCCCCATGGAAGTCCCACTGCAATGATTGAAGCCAGTATTCCACCGAAAACACATGCAATGCGATGACGGCTTCGACGCTCACGGACTTGATGCCGGGCCAGGCTGGAATTCCGGTCACGGTGCGACAGCCATTGATAGACACCAAATGCCGCGGCGGTGACAAAACCCAGCGACAACCACTCCCACCAGCGAAGGCCGTAGCGAGCGGCGGGAAGAGATGGCCTTGCAACCGCGATCACCAATGCGACGATAAGACACGCTCGAAGAAGAAGCAAAAGAAGGTGCCTCAGTTGCATTCTCCGGGCGTTCGACGGCTGGCGAGCCTTCAATAATCTTAATGCAGGAAACTCGATCCTTTTGGGCTTCGCGCGCATCACCATGTGCAGGACAACCGGAATTGTCGCCAGCAGGAGTCCACTCAGGATGCTGAAGTTGATGAATGTCATGGGAGCAGTATATTCGAGATCCCAAAACCACGCATCGGTGGAGTTAACGGAATTCAATCAGGAATTGAAGGTGCCCTGCTCTTGTTGTTGGAGAAATGATTACAAAACTCCCCGGTATGAATTGCCAGACATCCACCCAGGGCACCAGCATCTGATTGCCTTATGTGGCAGCATGCCAAGCGTCGTCGTTGGCTTAAGTCAAGCAAGCACGCTCTTCCATACCCCGATCAAACTCAGACGCCGTGGTTCAGTTTTCTGCCTCAACTGTGATTCTACACCGATGAAACACGTTCTGGTTGTCGATGACGATTTGCTGATTTGTGACGTCACAAGACAACTACTTCAAATCCCTGGACTCCAGTGCCATTCAGCGCGGAATTATGAACAGGCGGTGCGGGTGATCGAGAAGTGCTGTCCGGACCTGATTCTTCTGGATCTGCATTTACCCGGAATGAGTGGCGTTGAGATTTCTCGCCGCATCCGGGAATTACCGACCGGCAGTCAGCCTCAAATCGTGGCATTCACGGGAGATGCAGTCCGGGATGTTACAGAATTTGCGAGTGAACATGGTTTTGATGACATAATCTGTAAGCCATTCCGGGTGGCAGATTTTAATAACCTGATTCAGCGATGTCTGGAAAGACAATCGGCGAAAGTGGATCAATAGCGATCGACTGGAAAGAGACATACAAAAAATCTGTCGTGCCGGGTCATTAAGGTGGCAAAACAATCCTGAGTCGCCAGACTTCCCGTCGGTCCTGTAGAAGGCCCATTCGACTGAAAGGAATTCTCGATGCCTCAAGATGAAAACATTTCTTCCGATTCCGTACCGGCGTCTCCATCGCAGGAGCGTCCCGGTGATTCCACCACCCCGGTTCGTCGGATGTCAGAAGACTGGCTGGCCGTTTTAATCGGCGGTATTCTCCTTCTGACTTCTATCGTCGGCGTAGTCCCCACCCGAACGCAATCGATCGAACCAGGGGACAATCAGCTGACGATTGGCTATCACAATCCGCTGAAGCCTCTGATCGGAAAACCCGGAAAGTGGACTGACAGCCCCCTGGAAGCAATTCAAGGGAAGCTACCCGCCATCGGCGGAGCGTTATTGATCACGCTTATCGCCTTCGGAGCAGGAATTGCTTTGAATGGACGAAGTTCGCAGGAATTTGCGATGGCTTTTGTTTCGGTCTTCCTGATTAGCCTGATCGCCTACATCCTCTCAGAACAGGTTGTCATCAAGCGATATGGTCTCGAGTACGCGTTGTGGGCTCTCCTGATTGGATTGCTCATCAGTAACACGATCGGCACGCCAGCGTTCATGAAGCCAGGAGTTCGGACGGAGCTGTACATGAAGGTGGGCCTGGTACTGCTTGGGGCCGAGGTCTTGTTCGGCAAGCTGCTGGCTCTGGGACTGCCGGGGGTCTTCATCGCGTGGGTGGTGACTCCTATCGTCCTGATCTCGACCTTCTGGTTTGGGCAGAAGGTGTTAAAGATCGGATCTCCATCGCTGAACATGGTCATTTCAGCAGACATGTCTGTGTGTGGAGTGTCTGCGGCCATCGCCACAGCGTCTGCCTGCAAAGCCAAAAAGGAAGAGCTCTCCACAGCGATCGGGATCTCACTTGCCTTCACAGTGGTCATGATGGTTGTTCTGCCGCAAGTGATCAAGATGGCAGGTCTGGATCCCATTGTAGGTGGGGCATGGATCGGGGGAACAATTGACTCAACCGGCGCTGTTGGAGCTGCGGGGGCGATGCTGGGCGAGGAGGCGGAAGTTGTAGCGACGACAATCAAAATGATCCAGAACATTCTGATCGGAGTCGTCGCATTTTGTGTCGCGGTGTATTGGGTGACGTTTGTTGAAAGAACGCCCGACACCAAACCCGATGTCACTGAAATCTGGCGCAGGTTTCCCAAGTTCATTCTTGGATTTCTTGCGGCATCGATTGTCATGTCAATCATCAGCGAACGTGTTGACGGCGGATCGACAATGGTCAAGACCGTCATTGACGGAAGCACGAAAGGCTTGCGAGGGTGGTGCTTCTGTCTCGCATTTGTCAGCATCGGACTGGAGACTGAATTCAAAACGCTGCTCAGGTTCTTCAAAGGCGGAAAGCCTCTGGTCCTTTATATCTGCGGACAGACACTGAATCTTTGCCTGACATTATTTATGAGCTGGTTGATGTTCAAGGTCGTGTTTCCACGGGCGGCGGATGTCCTGGCGAAGTAACTTTGCCTCAATTGCAGAAACATCAGGACATTGACGTAAGTTTCCGCCACGTCGATGCGTCCTGCACCTGTAATGACACTCAAGTCAAAGAACCACGCGAACTGATCACTCGAACCAACATTGGTGTCGATTTAGTGTGGTTGGTTCGCAGTCCCGGTGCGTGTTGAAAGAAGGAACCATGAGCCACGAACAGTCATTGAAGAACCTGCAAACGGCATTAGCAATGGAGCTGACTGCTGCACATCAATATCAATTGCACGCCAGCGTGCTGATGGACTGGGGGATGGACCGGCTGGCGACGCAAATGCGAAAGGAGATGCAGGAAGAACTCGGCCATTCAGACTCATTCATTGAACGTTTGATGTTCCTGAAAGGTGAACCCAGTCTGGAGATGGCCAAAAAACCTCTGCTGGCCAGTTCTCTGGTAGAAATGTTCGAAGCCGATCTGGCTGATGAAAAGGAAGCCATTCAGTTCTACTCCGCTGCAGCCCGAACTGCAAATAATGATTCCGATATCGGGACTCGGACACTCTTCGAACGGATCGTTCTGGATGAAGAAGGGCATATGGCGTGGCTGGAACTGCAGCTGGACCTTCTGAGACGCATTGGCGAGCCAGCGTACATCTCGAAGCACATGTCGGACCCCGGCGAGTGAAGAGTGTGTGACTCGGGCGCGACCAAACGAGTGAAATGACTTCGAGAATCCGGCGTGTGCGCGTTCCCCTGAGTTCTTCGACGCCGGCGTGAATCGTCGGATGTTGAAACAAGTGGCCTTCTGACGACGTGAACACCGCAGAGGCGTATCCTGCATCAAGTTTCCGGCTCATCGCAGCAGGCTTTTTTCTGGCCTGCGCTCCCCGCTGACACGTGGGCTCATCTGTCTGCCGAACATGTGTGTCCAGTCAGACATACGTTTGTCAGTCTGCGAACGGATCAAATAGTCAGCCGAACGTGATCTCTGTTTGTCGATGTTTATGTTTCGATGATTTCGTGAATCACGTGACCGTGAACGTCTGTCAGGCGTCTGTCGATGCCGTTTTGTCGGACCGTCAGTTTCTTGTGATCGATACCCAGGAGGTGCAGGACTGTGGCGTGCAGGTCGTAGCACCAGGTCTTATTGTCCACGGCCTGATATCCCCAGTCATCGCTTTTGCCATGGCTTGCTCCGGCCCGGATACCCGCACCCCAAAGCCAGCTGACAAAACTTCCGCCATTATGATCACGACCAACGCTTCCCTGTGCGAATGGCGTTCTTCCAAATTCGGTTGTCCAGATGACGAGCGTGTCGTCGTGCAATCCCTTTTGTCTGAGATCACGCAGAAGTGCCGCAATCGGCCGATCAACACTACGAGCCATCGGCGGTAATTCGGTTTGGATGTTGCCGTGATTGTCCCAGTTGTTGACAGCCCCCTGCGGTCCGCTCCAGACCTGAATGAATCGAACTCCACGCTCAGCAAGCCGCGAAGCAAGCAGGCAGCGACGCCCAAAGTCTTCGGTTTCTTTCTGATCCAAACCATAGGCCTGATGGCTGGATTCGGACTCCCGAGTCAGGTCAAACGCTTCCGGAGCCGACAACTGCATCCTCGCGGCAAGCTCGTAGCTCGCAATTCTCGCCTGTAGTCGGGAATCATCACCGCGACTTTCCGCATGTCTCTCATTCATCTGCCGCAGCAGTTGCATTCCGGCGGCGTCAACTTCTCGGCTCGCAAACGGGAATCTGTCGGACGCAAACAAATCCGGAACGGGTTGCCGGGAAGCGGCATTGATCACGGTTCCCTGATGGAGCGATGGCAGGAACCCCGCGCTGAAACAGCCTCGCTGATTGTACGGCAGTCCCCTGGCATCTGGCAAAACCACAAATGTCGGCAGATTCTCTGTCAGATTACCGAGGGCGTAAGAAATCCACGCGCCCATACATGGAAAACCTGGCAGCAGAAATCCACTGTTCATCATGTAGGTACCGGGACCATGCACGTTAGTCCTGGTTGTCATGGCCATCAGAAAAGCCATCTCGTCGACCAGTTTTGCCTGCTCCGGAAAAACCTCACTGACCCATCGCCCTGTTTCGCCATGCTGAGCGAATCGGAATGGACTCTTCATGATCGCGCCGGCCGGCGCTGTGAATCCTTCGGGTTTCTCCTTCGGACCAAGCATCTGTCCGTGCAGACGTTCCAGTTCCGGCTTGTAATCGTATGTGTCCATTGGGCTCACACCACCCGTCATGAACAGCTGAATGACTCGCTTAACGCGTGCCGGGTGGTGACTGACCGGCCATTCACTCGATGTGGGCGTATCGACAGCTTCCGGCTCGTCCGCAGTCAGAACAGAATCATGAGCAAGCATGCCCGCCAACGCCAAAGAGCCAAATCCACCGCCACACGCCAACTGCCGGCGTGACAGGAATGGGTCCACGAATGCGTTCAGTCGAGTGTGCTCAATTATGGCAGTAATCCTCGTTCTCGAAGCTCGCTGATATTACCGGGGGCACTTGATATCACTCGATCCGACGCGTATTTCAGGACAGCAAATCCCGCCAATGCGTAGGGTGCAGAGAGGATTGCAGTTCGATCTTCTTCCTGATCATCAAGCTGCCGATTCAGTCTGGCAACGGCTTCTTCAATGGTGTCGGTGACAATCCGATCAGGGCCTGCACTGTTGCTGAGTTTCAGATTCGAAAACGCGGCAGTCCGAGCCATCAGAAACTGGATCATGCTGGCTTCGTCGTCATCCTCAAAAAAGTTTCGAATCTCCGGATGCATGTTGTCCGGCGTAATAATCCTCGCACGTGAAACAGTAACCTGCCCCTGTCGAATGGAAACTGTACCTTCCTTTTGAGACGACGAAGTGACGAGGAAATACGGCAGATCCGAATCCCCGAATGTGAAGAGACCATATTCGACGGGGCGCTCGATGCGAACCTGCCCCCATGCCTCGCGAAGTCGTTGAAATTGTTCAAACTCATCAAACATCTGATTGACTCAATTGCCCGCGTCAGGGCGGAATTGTAACAGCGGCCGGGCATCGCGCGCGAGAAAGAAAGGATCGCAGCGATGCGTTTAAGAACGTGAAGGATCGCTACTGTGCTGCACAGCAACTTTGCCAATTAACAACACTACAAATCAGTAACAGTACAGATCAGCAATCAGCAATCATTCGCAACAGGAAAGATTTTACCGTCGTGCGTGACTGGTCATGAAGTTCCAGACTCGACACGCTACAATCCCAACACGCTACACTACTGTTGCGTTTTATGCCACAAGGCCGACGGCGGCTCCAGCAATTCCACCAATCATGGAAAATATTCATGTCATTCGCCGCTTCCTTCATTCTGCCATGTTTTCTGATAGCCACAAATCTGCTGATGCTTCGCATCATTCGGCGGCAGTTCTGCCTCCGGGGCATTTTCCTGTCGTCACTTGCAAGTGGGCTGACATTGGGTGCAGCGGTTTCGCAAGCCGATGACTGGCCGGACTGGGGCGGGCCGGAAAGAGATTGTGTCTGGCACGAAACAGGGATCGTGGACAAGTTACCGACCGAGGGATTGCTTCCCCGGGTCTGGTCGGCGCCTGTCGCAGAGGGATACTCAGGACCAGCTGTCGCTAACGGACGCGTGTTCCTGACCGACAGAATGGCTGATGCGGGTACCGAACGTGTCCTGTGTTTTGATGCCGATTCAGGAAAGCAACTTTGGAAACATGAATATCCAGTGCGATATACCGTGAGCTACCCGGCTGGTCCTCGAGCAACTCCCGTGGTCGCTGGCGGGGTCGTGTACACCGTCGGCGCAGAGGGGCACATGTTTTGCCTCGCGGAAGAAGACGGGCGAGTGATCTGGAAAAAGGAATTTCAGAAGGACTACGCCACTCCACTGCCCACCTGGGGAATGGCGGCGAGTCCGCTTGTTTATGGGGATAGCCTGATCACTCTGGTAGGCGGGTCTGATGGGGGGCTTGTGATTTGCTTCGATCGAAAAACCGGGGAAGAAAAATGGCGTTCGCTGGATGACCCGGAAATCGGATATTGCCCACCCGTGATTTACGAATTTGATGGGGTGCCGCAGTTGATTATCTGGCACCCGTCGGCCGTCTCGTCACTCGATCCGTCGAACGGAAGCATCAACTGGGAGGTTCCCTGGTCCATCAAAGCGGGACTGTGCGTTCCAATGCCTCGAAAGCTCGGACAACAACTGTTCCTGACATCATTTTACAATGGTCCATTAATGCTGAAGGTTAACAGGAAATCGGCAGACATCGTCTGGAAGGGAAAAAGCAATAATGAAATCCGGACGGACGGGCTCCACTCCATCATGCCAACGCCCGTTGTGACGGAGTCAGCAATCTATGGAGTCTGCAGCTATGGTCAGCTGCGTTGCCTGAATACCCAAACAGGAGAACGCGTCTGGGAAACGCTGGAGGCCACTGGAAGTGGTCGCTGGTGGAACGCATTCCTCATTCCGAATGGTGACCGATATTTCATTCACAACGAACAGGGTGAATTGATTATTGCCCAGCTGTCTGCCGAGGGGTACAAAGAAACAAGCCGTGCCCTGCTTGTGGAACCGACGCGGCCCGTCCAGCGACGTATGACGATCTGGTCTCATCCTGCGTTTGCAATGAAGAGCGTTTTCGCTCGCAATGACAAAGAACTGGTTCGTGTCGATTTATCAAAACCATAGCTCCCGAGAAAGGAGCGGTGGCTCGATGACGACAACGTCGCCCGTACATTATTCAGGTCTGCTATGAACGAAATTTTGGGTATGCACAAAAAGCACCGTGCGCACGACGCGCTCAGACTTCAGGACACGTTCAATCGTCGACTCTTTCTCGGCAGCGCAGCAGTCACCCCTGGCGCGGCATCCATGCTGGGCAGAGCTGCTCTGGCAACTCTGATGCAAAAGCAGTCGCGAACTCAGGCCGGACCGGCATCACAGGTTGGTGATCTTCGGTTTCCGAATTTCACTCCCAGGGCGCGTCGCATCATCTATCTCTTTCAGTCCGGCGCGCCGTCGCAGATGGATCTGTTCGATCCAAAACCGCAGATGCAGGATCGACGCGGCGAAGACTTACCCGCCAGCATCCGAAAGGGACAACGGCTGACGACGATGACCAGCGGCCAGTCGAAGTTCCCCGTCGCTCCGTCGGCCTTCAAATTTGCTCAGCATGGCGAATCCGGCATGTGGATGAGCGAAGCCTTGCCAAACATGTCCACAATCGCCGATCGCTTTTGCATGATCCGCTCGATGCATACAGAAGCGATTAATCACGATCCGGCAATCACATTCTTTCAGACGGGTTCTCAACTGGCCGGGCGGCCCAGTATCGGAGCATGGGTCAGTTATGGACTGGGAAGTGAAAACGAGGACCTGCCGGCATACGTGGTTCTGACTTCATTCGGAAGCGGCCGACCTGACGATCAGCCACTCTATGATCGCCTGTGGGGATCGGGTTTTCTGCCATCGCAGCATCAGGGGGTGAAGTTTCGAAATCAGGGAGATGCGGTGCTCTATCTGAGTAATCCACCTGGAGTCTCATCTGACGCTCGGCGCAGTTCGCTCGACCGATTACGGACGCTGAATCAGCATCGCTTCGAACAGATCGGCGACCCGGAAATTCAGACACGAATTGCTCAGTATGAGATGGCGTTCCGCATGCAGTCCAGCGTGCCGGATTTGCTGGATACTTCCAGCGAGCCAAAACACATTCTGGATGCCTACGGCCCAGATGTCCTTCGTCCGGGCAGCTACGCCGCCAATTGCCTTCTCGCTCGCCGTCTGGCAGAACGCGATGTGCGATTTGTTCAGCTGTTTCACATGGGATGGGATCACCACGGAAACCTGCCAAAAGCCCTCCGTGGTCAATGCCACGATACAGATCAGCCAACCACCGCACTAATAAACGACCTTGAACAACGCGGACTGTTAAACGACACGCTGATCGTCTGGGGCGGTGAGTTTGGCCGAACAATTTATTCTCAGGGCAACCTGACGGAAACGAATTATGGCCGTGATCACCACCCGCGCTGCTTTACCGTGTTGATGGCGGGTGCCGGAATCAGAGGCGGCTACACACACGGCGAAACAGACGACTATTGCTACAACATCACGGCCGATCCAGTGCATGTCCACGATCTGAACGCCACGATCATGCATCTGATGGGCGTGAATCACGAAAAACTGACGTTCCGCTACCAGGGCCGAGACTTTCGGCTCACCGATATCCATGGTGAAATTGTGCGTCCCATTCTTTCATAACCGGTGGCCAATCATCACGATCGTCCGCTCTGTGGTGGTGACAGGCTGTCACCAAAACCTGCGTACAGCGCGATCCGCACCATGCTGGCACGCAGGACGACTGGAAACCATCGTGTTTCAAGGTCTCCCGCTCGAGCCAGTCTCAGTTTTCAACAGGCCACTGGCATCAGAATCAAGTGCAGTTCCCAACCCATCGGCCAAACCGGAGTCCTGCGCAACAACCCCTCCACCGGGATTGTCCCGCTTCATGTGTCCACGGCAGGTATGATGAGACCTGAGTCTTGAGTCACTGAGTGCCTGTCTGACGAAGACGCCACCCTATGAAAGCAGCATCTCAAGATCTTCTGCGGACAGATCCTTCAGAACGCTGCTCGCATCGTCACCTTCCAGAATGGCATCTGCAAGTTCACGCTTCTTCTTTTGCAGTTCCGCAATCTTCTCTTCGACGGTGTCGCGACAGATCAATCGATACGCGAAGACGGTTCGTTCCTGCCCGACTCGGTGAGCTCGGTCAATCGCCTGCGCTTCCACCGCCGGATTCCACCATGGATCGAGAAGGAACACGTAGTCCGCAGCTGTCAGATTCAAGCCCAGACCACCGGCTTTCAGGCTGATCAGGAACACGCGACACTCGTCATCTTCCTGAAAACGATTCACGCGGGCCTTTCGATCTCGCGTCTTCCCGTCCAGATACTCGTAGGTAATTCCTTCACGATCCAGATGATCGCGAACGATTCCCAGCATTGTCGTAAACTGAGAGAACACAAGGGCCTTGTGCCCTTCAGCGATCAGTTCCTGCAGGTGTGGAATCAGGAAGTCAAGCTTCGCGTAGGCATCCTGTTCATCGCCACGGTTCAGCAATGCCGGATGACAGGCAGCCTGACGAAGTCTTAACAGCGCCTCCAGGACGTGCATCTTGCTGCGAGCAATGCCCTGCTGCTGCACAAGTCCCAGCAGCGAATCACGATAGTGCATTCGAAGTTCGTCGTACAACCGACGTTGTTCGGTATCCATGTCGCAGTAGATGGTTTCTTCCAGGCGATCCGGCAATTCAGCGGCCACCTGCTTTTTCGTTCGCCGAAGAATGAATGGTCGAAGCCCCTTGGAAACCAGCACCCGAGCATCTCGGCTTTCCGGATCAGCAATATGCGTTCGAAACGCGGAACTGCGGCCCAGCATACCGGGGTTCAGGAATTCGAAGATAGACCAGAGGTCTCCGGCATTGTTTTCGATTGGAGTACCGCTGAGTGCAAGTCGATAGTTGGACTTCAGCAGCCGTGAAGCGCGAGCAATCTGAGACGACGGGTTCTTGATGGTTTGAGCCTCGTCCAGCACGACATAGTCAAACTGCACATCTTTCAGCACGGCGATATCACGACGTACCGTTCCGTAAGTTGTCAGGATCAGATGATTCTTAGTGAAGTCATCCCGCTGATTCGCGCGTTCCAGTCCTGTGTACTCCATCACATTCAGTTTCGGTGCGAAGCGATGACACTCGCTGACCCAGTTGAACATCAGAGACCGCGGCACCACAACCAGCGATGGCGGCGCCTTGGGTTCGTCTTCAAGACGCCTCAGCAGCATCGCCAGAAACTGAACGGTTTTCCCGAGACCCATGTCATCCGCAAGACAACCACCAAAGTTGAAGTCGTTGAGGAACTTCATCCAGGCAAGGCCTTCCTGCTGATATCCTCGTAATTCCCCCTTGAACGCAGCAGGGGCAGCGACGTCTTCGACACCGGCGAAATTACGAAATCGCTCGCGCATCGCAGCAAAGTTCTCGTCGGTCTCAACGTTATCCTGAGAAGCAAGCAATGCATCCAGCAGAGCGGCCTGAGAATTGGAGAAGCGAAGACCGTTTTCATCGACTGTTCCCAGACCGGAAATCATGCCGATCTGCTCCAGCCATTCTTCCGGAAGGATGCCCAGAGAACCGTCGTCGAGCCGAACGGTCGAGTCACCACGTTCAAGGGCTCGAAGCAGCTCCGGAAACGAAACCGAGCGACCTTCGAAGTCGATGTCGGTCTGAACTTCGAACCAGTCGATGTCAGACTGAACTCGGAACTTCATGCCGCCAGCCTGACGCACCTGACTGCCATCTGCGTAGACCGACCACCCGCCTTCAACAAGTTCTCGTACAGCCCGCCCAAGGTCGCGCCGCATGATTTCCACGTTTACCTGATGACGCGTATCGCCCAGACGCCGCCGGAATCCGGCCTGCCGGAGTTTCTCCCACGACGAATTTTCAAATTGACGGTCGCGGATGATGCAACGATTGTTCTCTCGCTGGACAACCGCCCAACGCGAACTGCTTCCGGAAACAGGTGTTCCCAGATAATCGAAAACGACCTCTGCATTCAGAGAGTCATTCTTCCATCGCATGGCTGGCGGAGAGGAAATCCGCAGGACGGGAGATGGCGTGCAGCGAATTTCTTCAAGCTGCAGTTCCTTCGGAAGTTCCAGCCGCGGCAGCGACGGAATATCCAGCAGCCGGTCAACAAAATCGTGTTGATCCGCAAGAGGGATGTGCAGTGCACCTCCTCCCGCAAGCAATTTCATCCATTCCGGAGCACCGAAGTCGCGCAAGAGGCTGATGGAATCCGCCGTGACAACAAAGCCACCGGGAACGACAAGCGGCACGTCAGAGAGCTCCATCGACTCTTCACGCCGAACAAGCAGCCCAATGACTTTCCAGCCCTCACTTTCGGTGTCCTTCCGAACCCGAATCGTCAGTTCCCACGGATCCGAATCGTCAAAGTCGAGCAATTGTTCGCCCGCTTCATCACTGCCAAGAATGCGGAGACGGCGACTTCGACAGATGTCCGGAAGGATCAGCTGCCCCAATTCAAACGGCACGTAAAATCGATGCGCTGAGGTCCGCAATTCGGCCTGCTGAGTGGACCAGTTGTTGCGTTCAGGGACCGCTCCCGAAAGGTAGGACAGAAATGTGCGGTCATCTTCATGTTCGATATGGTCCAGTTCACCGGGGCGCACCTTCAGTGGCTTGATCTTGCCCCACTGACCGCCGGCGCGGCGTTGACGCTGAGACGCCTGAATGACCAGCTTGCCGGCTTCCCGGCTGGCTTCGATATCCACTTCATAAAAGATCTGCCGTTCCTGTGGCTCGGTTTTTTTTCGGCCATCCGGAGTGGCGGACATGTCTTCAGAGAGTTCCAGAAGACGCGTTTCCCACGGCCGCAGGGCGACCTGAACCGCCCTGGGTTTCGATTTCGCTTTTCCGGATCGAGGCTGAGCAATATCGTCCGGATCTTGGCCATCGGACAGATCATCCACTGAAATTGGCTGATAGGCGGTTGCCGCCACGAAGGGCTGCAGCCGTCCCGGACGAATCGTCGGGTTGACATATCCACCGCTGTCAGCTGACAAGACGGTCGCCCAGAGATGTTTGCAGGCTTTTGAACGAGCATACTGCTCGCACGTGCAAAACATCGACATATCATCCGGCTGATATCGAAGCTGCGTCTGAAACTCTTCACCATCCTGCACGACGGCAAACAGATTCTCAGGAGTCACGCGAACAATAGAAATTCGCTCTGCTTCAATATATGCAGCGCCTCGGTGGCGCAGGTCGGCCCGAAAACGATTTTGCAACAGCTCCGCGAGTGTCATAGGTTCCGGTTCAAATCATCTGTCTGAAGGGACGGACTTACTGCAAGCAGAGTTGCCCGTCCGGTTCTGTGTGAATTTATCATCCGTGTGAAGGCGGATCGGGAAGGGTAATCGAAAGGTGGCGTGCTTGAACAGAACAGCAACGCGAAATCGCCTGTTCCACCTGGTTTCCGCAGAATTTTCTCGGGATGTAAACGCCTGCAGGTGAACAAAATCACTCAGCCATATCCACCATTTTCAGCCGTTCTTCCCGGTCGAACGCCACCAGAGCTGAGATCAGGTCACCCAATTCGCCCGCAATAATCCGATCCAGCTTGTAGATTGTCAGATTGCAACGGTGATCCGTGATTCGATTCTGAGGAAAATTGTAGGTTCGAATCCGCTCGCTGCGATCACCGGATCCGACGAGTGTTCGTCTTGCCTGAGCTCGCTCGTCGTGAACCTTCTGCTGTTGAGCTTCGAGGATTCGACTCCGCAGCACCCGCATGGCTTTCGCCCGGTTCTTGTGCTGACTCTTTTCGTCCTGACACTTCACGACGATGCCGGTCGGGAGGTGGGTAATACGGACCGCGCTTTCTGTTTTATTCACTTTCTGGCCGCCTGGCCCTCCGGCCCGCATGGTATCGATCTGCAGGTCTTCCGGGTCAATGTCGATTTCCACTTCATCGGCCTCGGGAAGCACGGCGACGGTCGCGGCACTCGTGTGAACCCGCCCCTGTGTTTCCGTCTCCGGAACTCGCTGCACGCGATGCCCACCGCTTTCAAACTGCAGTTGGTGGAAGGCCCCATCGCCCGTAATTGAAAAGACAACTTCCTTCAGGCCGCCAAGTTCCGTGGAACTGAATTCGATGACTTCCGTTTTCCAGCCCTGCACTGTGCAATAGGCCATGTACATGTCGTACAGGTCTTTGGCGAACAGTGCAGCTTCATCCCCACCTGTGCCAGCTCTGATTTCCATGATCAGCGAACTGCGAGTCAGCGAATCACCGGCCGTCGCCATGTCTTCCAGGTCGGTCTTCATTTCGTCCCGTTTGCCGACCAGTTGCTCCAGTTCTTCCTCTGCGTATGCTCTGGCCTCGGGATCCTTTTCCTCCTCAACCATCATTTCTGCGGCTTCGATGTCGTCGATCAGCCGCTGATAGGCACGAACTGCCTCGGCAATCCGAACCAGACTGCCCATTTCCTTCTGGATCGAAAGCATTCGGGAAATGTCGGTGAGGACCGCCGGGTCCTGCAACTGTTTTTCAAGCTCTGTGTAGCGAGCGGCCTTACGCTGAAGACTGGGGAACATTGCGAAGCTCCGATTTTCGACGCGGAATTCAGAATCAAAGGATCAGGATCTGCCGGATGTCGCAGAATCGCCCGGGCTGTTCCACAAGCGCCATTCCACCAGATTCACCGGCAATGCAAAGACAAAGGACGTGCGCAAATACTTCGCGCACGTCCTTCGAAATGTTCTGAATTGCAGTCGCTACTCGGCGTCGTTCTTCTTGCCCCAGTTGTACTTTTTCTGGAATTTCTCAACGCGACCGGCGGAGTCAACGAATTTCATCTTCCCGGTATAGAAAGGATGAGAGGCCGCACTGATTTCCACTTTGACCAGCGGATATTCGTTTCCGTCGTCCCAGGTGCTCGTTTCTTTCGATCGGATCGTGGACTTCATCAGGTAGCGAGTACCTGTTGAGGTGTCCATAAAGATCACGTCGCGGTACTGAGGATGGATGTCCTTTTTCATTGTCTCAACTTACCTTCTGCGATCCTGACGAATGGTGGCAAGTACACCGATCAGCCTCGCGAAAAACAGATATCTTCGACGCCATGTCGAAACGAACTGAGTCCCATGACTCATGATCAGACGCTGCAAAACCCCTGCAGCCTTGCGTTCACCCCTACTTGATTTGCCGTCAGCAGACGGTGAAGCGGCGAAGTCTAAGCCTGAACCCTCACATCGGCAAGCAAAAACATGCTTCTTCAATCCGTAGTCCCGTCTCCGGGTGAATAACGCGGTTTGACACGGGATGGGAATGCACACCGGACAGGAGCGGCAAAGTCACACAGAGTGACTCAGAAATACGAAAAGACTCGGGAAACGCCAGCTTTCAACTCAGTCCGTTCTGGCTGTCGAACCGTCCCCCCGACACCGAACTACCTTCCGGCCGCATCCGTGCAGCGTGATGAAAGTAGTTCGCTCCTTCACGAGTGAAGGCTGTGTCCGGGACGTTTCTGCAATCCATGCACCGTCAATTTTCCGCGAAGCCCGGTAAAGCTGCGGCAAATTCCCTCTTGATTCGGGCAGAAAATGAACTGCCCAATCACCACATCTTAACGACATTAGCCGGCACATCACCCGACGGTTTACTAAACGCCGAACATGGGAACCGACAACGCCTGGGCAGTGAGCTCATCAAACTGCGTCGAACTCTCGGCCAAATACTTCTCCCACCGCGTCTTATCCCAGATTTCGACATGATCATGGACTCCAATGAACACCACCTCGTGTGTAATTCCGGCCAGTCGAATCAATCGGTCCGGAATCCGCACTCGGCTTTGCTTGTCCACAATCACCCGTTCTGCCTGAGAATACAACAACCGCAGGAACCCCCGAACATCGGCTTTCGCTGTGGAGATGTTTGCCAGCCTTGCGGCCAGCTGCCCAAATCCCGATGTCGAGTAAATTGAAACACACCCTTCGTTACCCGGAGCGAGGTAACATTCGCCGTTTTCCTGATCGCACAGAACATCACGAAGTGGCTTAGGCACGGCAAGCCGAAACTTGTCGTCCAAAGTGCGTTCATATGTTCCAGTGAACGACATTGAAGAACCAGGTCATGTGAATGAAAACCATAAGTCGATCTCCGTAAACGATTTGTGACGAAACTGCAGTGATTGTTTCGGCCACTCCATCGGCTCCCACTTCTCCCCACTCGACGCCACGCGGGCAATTTAATGACACTGGCAGAATCGTCAAGACGGGGTCAAATGACATCGCCGGACATCAGGCCACCGCATCGACGCAGGTCGTTTGCTGGAAGGGGATTGGAGATTTTGTGATTTTTCAAACTGCCGGTTCTCAATCAGGGTAAACGTCGAGTGGCGCCAGCCATTGCCGGAGGATCCTGTCATAGGCAGAGACACAGCGATCCCACGTAAACTCTTTAACCACAGAGAGTTGTAGCTCCTGAACTGTCGCATCACCGGCGAGTTTTGCCTCGACGGTCGCTTTCATCAGCTCCACGAGCGCTGTCGGATCGTTTGGTGCAAAAGTCTGCTTCGCCAAGTCTCCCGCAAGGAGTTCGCGATTTCCATCGACGCCCGAAGCGATCACGGGAACACCGGCCGCCATCGCCTCCATCACAACGTTGGGCATCCCCTCCCAAACGGATGGCAGAATCAATGCGTCAGCGGCTCTGAGGATGGCGATTGCATCGGACCGAAAACCAACCATTCGAACCCTGGATTTGAGCTGATGGTGTTCCACAAATTGGTTCAGCTCCTGCTTCATCGGCCCATCACCGACTAAAACGGCAGAGCAGGATGGGATCTCTCGTGTCATCCGCAGAAATGCTTCCAGGAAGGCCAGCGGTGATTTCTGAGTGGTCAGGCGACCGATGAACGCAAACAACACGTCCCCCCGATCAATGCCAATCTCAGCTCGATCAATCGGCTGTATTTGCTGAATCCCCTGAATATCAACACCATTCGGTATCGCGCAAAAATCTGCCATCGGAATTCCGCAAAGACGACTGTGAGTCTCAGCGGCATGGCTGCTATTGGCGATGAATTTGTGGACGCAGCATCGTGTCCAGCGTTCCGGCCATTTCACAGACGGACGAATATCAGCGACTCGTACTCCGGAAACAACCAGCGGGATCGATAATCCACAGGCAGCAAGCCTTCCAGCAATGTTCGCCTGATGCAGAAACGACAACAGGACTGTGGGAGGAGACTTTTTGAGGTGACTGCGCAACCGAAAGATCGCGCGGAAATCGAGAAATCCACCACAATTTAACGCTTCCACAGGAATACCTGCGGACGTCAGTTCGGCAGTCAGCAATCCAGCATCCCGAAGACTGACAGCATTCACCTGCCACCCCATTTGCTTCAGCCCGATGGCAATTTTCACAAATGCTTTTTCGGCACCACCGACATCCAGCTCGGTGATGACCATTGTGAGTCTCGGGTGGGGAAGTTGAGTGGCCATAACAGGGTTACGCACTTTTCTGCAACATGTGAGCCATAATCACGCCATCAAGTGCCTTTTTTGCTCCCGCAGGATCACACCAGGGCATTTGTCTGCTCACCTTGCGTCTGATCAGATTTGCTGTTGCAGGTTACCACAGACCAGTGATTGCAAGCCGCCCAATTGTCGATATGCTCAGGGATCGCGGACTGAAACGTCAACTCTGCCCATCACAACCTTCATTTGATCGCCGTCGCAATGGATCACCGTCTGCAGTTTGACATCCTGCGTCAGCCGGATAACACGACCTGCGGACCAACATGCCTGCATGCGGTATATCGGTACTTTGGGACGGAATTACCCTTACCGCAGGTCATTCAGGAGACCAGCGCTCTGCAGGAAGGCGGAACTCTGGCCGTCATGCTGGGCTGCCATGCCCTGCGCCGCGGATTCGATGCTTCCATCGATACTTTTAACCTGCAGGTCTTTGATCCGACGTGGTTTCTGCCGAACGGAGATTTGAAGGACCGGGATTTTGTCATCGATCGGTTGCGGCTGCAGGCATCTTCCAAGGATCGGCCCAAGCTGAAGGTTGCGTGTGATGTCTACACCGAGTTCCTGGAGTTGGGGGGACGCATCCGAATGGAAGACCTGAACGGCCACTTGTTGCGGCGCTATCTGAAACAGGATGTGCCCATGCTGACCGGCCTCAGTGCAACGTTCCTATACCGGGAATCCAGAGAGATTGGAGCCACATGCACGCCCGACGACGTCCGCGGAGAACCGTCAGGGCATTTCGTTGTATTGTGTGGCTACGATAAAGAAAAACGCAGCGTCCTGATTGCGGACCCGTGGCATCCCAATCCCTTATCCGCCAATCACCTGTATTCCGTGGATCTGGACCGTGTCATTTGCTCGATCCTGCTGGGAATTGTTACGTACGACGCCAACCTGCTGGTCATTCGCCCCGTGGCAACACAACGCAAACGATCTGCAGGTTAAACGACAGGTACTGCGCAAATTCTAACAGCCTGCTGAGAAGCGAGACTGGCTCGCGCAGGAGACCCTAAAACACGACGGTTTCCGGCTCTCCAGCGCGCCTGTCCCGGGTTTTTAACGGACAGCCAGGCTAGAACAGATTCAGGAGGGCGGAGGGATCCGGAATCTGCGTCGCCTTCTCAAGAGCATCGATATCTGATTGCTTCGTTTCCCATTCTTCCGGCTCGACCGAAACAATGCGCGGAGCAAGCAGCGTTCCGTCAGCGGCAAGTGATGCATATTCAATCCGCATGGTCACCTTTGGCGCTACCCAGATCCCGGAATGAATGGTTCGAACAACCGGACGCCGCTGATTGGTTTTCGCAAGACGAGCCGTGACAGATCGCAGAGTCTCCCGGCTGAGTGACTTCGCACTCACTGTTCCCACGTACTGCAGTTCTCCGCGTGTCTGGCCGCACAGCAGGAAGTGGGTTGGCGTACCCCGTCGATCAACTCTCAATCCAAAGACAGCGCAGAAGATCTGGGGCAGGGCTGGTGCCTCCTGCTTGCGAGCCTCGTCCTCCATTTTGGCGGCTTCTGCCGCCAGCATTTCTTCCGGATCACCGATCTTGTGCAGAGCGTCTTCGATGCTCTCTTCTTCGGTCGACTGAGACTTTGCGGCTGCGGCAACCGCTCCCACGACGTCCGGCAGAACTTCAGTATCCTCAACAGGCCCCTGCCGGAAGAACATCGATGTATCGTGGCCACCGATGATGAACAATGAGCAAATGACGGCAGTGTGCCCCCAGACAAACATCCAGAGTCTCGGAACCGAGGCAGGCAACTTCGTGATGGTTGGCTGCCAGACGGCCATCCAGTTGACGATGACGTCGGAGACGTTCAGGCGATCGTCAATCTTCTTGGCCACAATGGCGGCCCACACATGCGCGATGAACGCCGCACCCGCACCCACCAGAAGTTCCGTCCACGCCCAGTACGATTGATGATCGCTGGTCGTCTCGAAGAACTTTCGGGCCATGACGCTGGCAATAAAAATACTGCTGCTTCCAGCCACCATGATCCACATCCAGCCAGGGATGCAGTTCAGAAGATTTGGCTCTACTTCCTCTTCCGCACTGGCTTCAGCAGCAACTTCTGCTCGCCAGCCCATGCGATCTTCTTCTGCCGTTTCAACGACAGGATAGTAACCGCATTTCGGACACCAGGACGATTCGCCCCATGGCTCGGTGCAGCCGCAGCGTGCACAAAGAGGGCCCGCATTCGCGCGGCGTTCGGACTGGTTGTTCGAAGGATGAGTAACTGAGGACATGGTTTTCAGGCCGTCTACAGGGTGGAATCAAATGTCGCACGAGTGCAACATAGGTCACCTTTCGCCTCAATCGTCGGCGTGCTCACCCAAAACTTGCCTGCGGTTACTGCAAGACTCAGCCTATTCGTTAGAAACGTTATGTTCTGCCGACGGTGAGGGCCTGCTACGACGATGCCATTCCGGCCCCCAGCTTGAATGCTCCCCAAATCGACGAACAGGTACAGAAGATTGTGCCGACGCCCAGAAACAGTGAAATCAGTGCGATACCTACCACCAACAGCAATCGAAATGTCTGCACTTGTTCCCGACCAACTGATTCGTCTGTTTCAAAACCGTTAAGGGCACGCAGGTCCAGCTCCTGCTCCTGACGTTTCTTCGCCTTCTGTTCTTCAGTCAGAGAATTCCATCGTCGCGTCGATTCTTCCCAGACCTGCGGCAGATACCGTTGCTGGATATCAACCACTTCCGCGTATTCCTCCCAGTGGTCGTAGATATTGTCGTCCGTGATTCCTTTGCTCTGGAGCCAGTCGTCGTCGTATTCCACTTCATTTTCCGCGATGTAGCCAACCATCCCCTTCTCTGAGAGGCCTTCCGCAATCAAAGCATCCACTTCCTCCTCACTGAGAGGCATGTCAAGACCATAGGTGGGCGAGACATAGCAAGATCCAATTCGGCCACCCACAATGGACACTATCGCAATGGCAGCAGCGGTCAGCCCGGGTCCCCAGCCATCATTGATTCCGGCTGAAAAACGAACGGCGCCACCAACCATTGAACCGGTGAGAAAAGTCGCAAGCAGTGCCAGCAGGAAGATGTCGGTGTAGCCAAGCACCGTGTGAATGATGGCCGCAATCACGCCTGCAAGACTGCCGTACAGCAGCCACCCTAAAAAACCCTGGTTCCGTGGTTGATCGCCAGAGTTTTTGACGCCCGATTCCGAACGACTCGTCGTTCCGGATTTCTTCTTTCGTGAAGGTAACGCTGGCTTACTGCTTGTATATGTATCCTCGTAGCCATCGTCATACGAATCCAGATCATCGCCGTAGGAATCTGCCCCGTACAGATCATTCGAATAAGGATCATCACCGAAGGCGTCACCTCCAAAGGGATCATCGTCAGGCACATCCCAGGGATCTTTCGGGACGCTTTGCCGTTTTCGCCGGGGCGGTGAACTACCTTTCGCTGATGCGGGATTCCTGCCGGAACGCCGATCTGCCGGACGACCAGGCGACGCAGTCTTTCCCGATGACGCAGAACGATTCGATTCGCCTGGTTCAGACGCAGATGCTGATGTTGACTTCACTCGGGATCGCGGTGGTTTTGCTTCGGCCCCGGATGGTGCCGGCTTTATCTTTGTTGGCACTGATGGCTTTGGTTTCGCCGCCAATTGCCTGGATCCCGATGGGGCACGTCGATCGGCCGAGTCCGTCGCCCCGGATCCCTTCCCGGGATCGCCCTGTTTTCGTGACGGTATGACCAGTTTTCGATCACAACCCGGACAATTGAAGCGTTTTCCTGCAGAAGCAGTGGCAGGAATCCCTGTCGACGCAACGGTATCCGTCTCCGGACAACCTCAGTTAACAACACAATGCACCAGAGTTCTCGTCCGGGCCGAAGCGGAAATTAACCTCGCTTACGGCCATCCGGAGATTGCGGTCGTTGTTTTCACAGAGCTTTGCCGGGTCGGACGTGGTCTGAACTTGTCAGCCGGTATGTTTGAGGCATTGGCGGAGTTCGTTCGTTGGCGAATGGTCGGTCGTTTAGGAAAACTCAAAGAGCTTCTCGACTGGAGCCTCGGCGGCTCGCGTGAAAGCTGCTGCGCGTGAGAGCCATCGGTGAATTGTAAGAAGAACCAGAAACCTGAATCTCACAATGCGAGGTTGCCCTTCGTTGGCCGCAATGCCAGGATATCCCCGGCACTCCCAGTCAGGCAGACTCGGAGTTCCCCGGATGTCTGGCAGCAGCCATTCATGACCATCTCGGTTGTGATCTGGCGAAAATGAAATAACGAACGACATGCGCCGGGATTGGCCTGCCGCCCAATCCGGTGATGGCGGCAGTTAGCTGGCAATCACAACGTAACAGATTCGCGGAAATGGTGCATCACCGTGATGGTGCTTTCAGTGCCAGCCAACAGTCGTATCCAAATCAATGCCAAGCTCCGGCGGACTGCGATCACCGTCAAATCGCCAATCTCAGGGTGACAACCTCTCGCCCCGTCGGTAAACTGTCCCGCAGCAGATTCCTCAACGTGATGAATCCCGCAAGCCAACAGCCAAGCCGCAATCACTCGCAAAGCGGCAAAGTTCAACGCAAGATCTATACGCCAGCATCCTGCCGTCGCATAGATCGAAATTCGATGGCAGTGAAGGGAAACGAAGGTGAACATGCCATCCGACTTCATTGAGTTCATTAATGTTGTCGGAGGCTTTGCGTTTTGTGTGATCACCGCGATGGTAATTCTTATGCTCTTGATTTCCCTTCTTGACCAACGTCCTGGGCCTGAGTCAGAGCTCAAGGCAAATGAAGATACTGAATCCGGAAAGCCGTAAGGTGAGTCAAAACTCGCGGCTTTTGAAAGACGGATCTCCAATCTGAAACTTGATCTCTGTTAACACCGTCGATGTCCCGATTTTTCAACGGACAGTTATGCTATGACTGAGCACGGCCCGTTGTCACCACGTGATCAATCATCGTGTGTCAGACGAAAAGATCTTCGCGGCCGAGGGCGGATGAATCTGGCACTGCTGCTATTGTTGAGATGAAGACGAACCAGCATTCCCCCGAGGCAACCAGGCAACTTGATCCGGCAGTGCCGGGTGCTGGGGATTCAGGATCAATACACCCCGGATTCGGTCAGCATTCTGGACTGGTATCATGCTACCGAACACATCCGGGACTGCGGTAAACAACTGCATTCCGATCCCCAACGCATGAGGACCTGGGTGGATGAAGGCCTGGGTGGATGAAGACCTGGGTGGATGAAGACCTGGGTGGATGAAGGCTTGAATCTGCTGCGGACCAAAGGCGGCGCGGGGCTCGTTGCATGGCTGCAACCCCAGGTGTCAAAACTCCGCGGCAAAAAGCGAGCCGCCCTGAATTCCCTGCTGGGCTACTTCCGCAACCGTGTCGGCATCACGGACGATCCGGTTTATCGAAATCACAACTGGCAAATCGGCTCAGGCATGATCGAATCCACCGCCAGGCAACTGGTCGGTATCCGACTGAAAGGCCCCTGCATGCACTGGTCACCCCTCGGAGCCTCCGCCATCACCGCACTCCGAGCTCACAACATCAACAACAACTGGCATCAACTCTGGAAAACCTACACATCTCAACCCATCTCCAATCAGCGGATGCACCCGTGCGGCAGTATTCCGACAATTTGACTGCTTGTGGGCGGAGTACCAGTTCGCGATGATGGGATGATTCCGAAATTCTTCTGAAAGTTGTCAGATTGCGCGCAGTAATCGGGGGTGTGGTGACACGTTAATAACAGCCATGACACATTCAATCTCTGACAATTTGGCCACTCAGCAATCCAGCGAAGAAGCGATTTCTTCGTTGGGTATGAAAGATACAGGACTGGATTTTTCAGGCGAACCCACGACGCAGTGTGATGGATTGATGGACCAGCACTTGCTGCGGCGATTCGTCCAGGATTCCGATCCCGACGCGTTCGCCGAAATTGTTCAGCGGCATAGTTCTCTGGTGATGGCTGTCTGTCGGCGTGTTGTCGGGCAGGTTGCGGATGCGGAAGATTCCTTTCAGGCGACATTCCTGGCGTTTGCAAAGAGGCCTCGCAGTGTTCGCCAGTGTCGTTCACTGACTGGCTGGCTCTACAGTGTGGCATTTCGTACGTCGGTTCGCATGGTGCGTTTAAGGAGTCGTCAGGCCATGGTCGCCCTGCCCGAGCAGCCGCCATCGCGTGATCCAGATCTATTGGATGTGATAGCGGCAGATCGTGAAGTGGCCATTTTGGATGAGGAGCTCAATTCACTTCCGCAAAAGTACCGTGAGGTGCTGGTGATGAGCTATTTCGATGGCCAGTCGTCACAGCAAATTGCGGATCAGATGAACGAAAGCAAGGGAGTCATTGATGGTCGCCTGCGTCAGGCTCGAAACCTGCTGCGAGTCCGCCTGGCTCGCCGCAGCGTGGCCGTTGGAGTTGTCACGGTTGCTGCAGGATTGACCTCGGAGCCCGCATCTGCCGCCTCATCCACTTTAATTCAGTCAACCATCAGCCTGGGTGCTCAGGCACTTGGCCATCCCGTCCCGTCCCCTGTCGATCTGACCCGTCTGGAACCTTTAGTAAGACCGGAGTTAACCATGATCAACGCAAAATTGATTTCAGGAATTGTGCTTGGTGTTGCAGTAGCGATGGCCAGCCTTGCAGGCGGTGGTTTGCCAACGGGATTGGAGAGTCAAGCAGGAACCAGTGACGGTTTGGATGCTGTCGTGGAAATCAGCGACGCAAACACCGAGAAGAAATCAGGTGATTCATCTGCTGCCGCCCTGTTTGTTACGCGCTCTGGTCAATCATCAACCGGAAATGAGGGGGCACCATCCAGAAATCGCAGCAAGTACGTGGGTTATTCATCCGCAGCGAAACGCAGAGCTGCCGACGAAATCAATCAGCTACTGGCGGAAACAACGCCTCAAGTTATCTTCCCTGGCGATGTTAACTTGAGTGAGCTGATGAGTCACATTGTGAATCAATTGAAAGAAACCGGGGGGCGTCTGAATGTTCAAGCGGATCTTGCGGAACTGGATTTGGAAGGTATTACCAGCCTGGAAGATGTCTTTGTGAGAAACATTGAACTTGAAGGTATCTCTTTAGACAGTGCTTTGGACCTGATCTTTGCACAGACCGCAAACCCTAAACTCGACTTCATTATTAAGGATGAGGTTGTATTGATTACGACATCCAATGCCGCGGAATCGGAAGAGAATATGTTCAACCGTAGTTATGACGTTTCAACGATTCTGCCCTTGTTTGAACAGGACTGGTCAGCTGGCATCAAGCGTAATTCTGCCCGCAGCATGGACGACGGCTTTGGTGGTGAAGTGGGCTATGGCATGGAAGACGGCATGGGGGCAGCAGCCATGAGCGGCGGCATGAGCGGTGCGCTGGGCATGGGCGTAGGTGACCAAGAGATGGGAGCGGGTTCCATGGGAATGGGTGAAATGGGTGGCTTCGATTCTGGAACGGGCGGCATGGGTATCGAAACGTCGCCACGGCTGCAGGATCCTGCGGATCGGTTGCGAGAAACCATTCAGCAAATGACGGCCCCTCCATCAACATGGCGAGACAGCGATGGCGAAGGCGGGCAGATCATTATCACAGGAAATCTGATGATGGTCCGCCAGTCTCGCCGTGGCCACAAAGCTGTGGTTGACGTTCTGGAGCAGTTGGAGGAAGCGACTACGTCTATCCTGCCAGCGGAATAAGCTGCCAGCTTAATGTTATCCTGGTGGTCATCAGCGCCATCGGAGTCCCTGTTCGGCAGTCGGTGACTTTCTATTTTCGTCCACGTTCTTAGTCTTTGCTTTTGGACGTTGAACATCGGATGACCAGGATGAGGATGACATCATGAGACAACATCTCTACCGTCGCGGATGCACACCGATTGAGCTGTTGGTGACGGATGCTTTGTCGATTGCGTTGCTGATGCCGGTGATGTTATTGATCCAAAAGACTCGATTTGCCTTGGTCGTCTTGATTGCTATCTGCTTGCGGGTGTGCGTCGCCGCAGGGGATCCGGTATCTGATCAGCAATTACCAACACGTGAGGTCACGGTTCTTAATCGCGGCGTTCCGGGCGAGAACTCAAGTGAAACGCTCATTCGCAGCAGGCGTCTCGAAGCTGATCAGCCGACCCATGTCGTGATCATGCTTGGCATGAATGACGCGATGAACTCACGAAAACTCGTAAGCGCTGACAAGTATTCGCAGAATTTAACGGCGCTGATCGAGCAATGGCGCGGAGTTGGAGTCCAGACGGTTGTGCTGGTGACGAACCATCCCGTGAACACCGATTATCTGAAGGAGAGGCATCCGACACATCCAACTCGCGAAAGCCTGCAGGCGCACCTTGAAAAGTACAACAACGCAGTCCGTGAAATTGCAGAACGCGAACAAGCAATGCTGGTCGACTGGAATGCCCGCATCATTGCTCTGAGCCCAAACCAGGAAGTCGCGTCAACGGTTTCGGACCGCCAGGGCTCGCTGATACGAGGCGTCGCCAATTCCGGAGCGCGCGACGGCAATCACCTCACTGCGCAAGGTAGTTTGGAACTTGCCAAAGAAATCTCGCAAGTCATCCGGCCACGTGTAAAGCAAGGTGACGTGATTGTATGCTTGGGAGACAGTATTACGTTCGGCAGCCATCTTCATGGTGCGGGAACTGCGACAGGACAAACTTATCCGGCGAAACTCAGCCGATTGCTTAGCGGCGACAGCAATGAGGCAGATGTTGTCGTCTATGGCGGGACGTCCGCGGGCATCGCGTCTGCGGTGCAGGCGGCGCGGATGGGATTGACGGTCAAAATGATCTGCCCGCATGGGAAGGTGGGCGGCATGACTGGATCGGGGCTCAGCGCGACGGACATCCCCGATCACGAATCGATTGGTGGGATTTCGCGTGAGTTTTACCAACGCATCTTCAATCACTATTCCGATCCAGCCGCATGGACACGAGACAAACCCGAACCCTATTTCGATTCGATCACACGCCGAGTCTTCACAGGACGCAATCTGAAACTGAAGATGATGTGGGTCTTTGAGCCCAGCGTGGCTCGATCTGTGTTCGAGAACATGTTGGATGAAGCGGGCGTCGAGATCATTCGCAACGAACGGTTGGACCTTTCGGATGGGGTCAGGATGGTCGACGGATCGATTCACGCGGTACGTCTGGAAAGCGGACGCGAAGTGTCCGGTCGCATTTTCATCGACGCCACTTACGAAGGCGATTTGATGGCCAGGGCCGGGGTGTCCTACACGGTTGGTCGAGAACCGAACAGTCAATACGGCGAGACGCTTAACGGGATCGTGCCCGGAGATGTCGTTGGCAAAGATGGTGTCTCTATCAGTCCCTACGTTATTGAAAACGATCCTAATTCCGGTTACCTGCCATATCTGCTGCACGAAGTTCCTGGCAAGGTCGGGGAAGGCGACAACCGAATTCAGGCATACTGCTACCGCATGACGCTGACCGATGCGCCAGACAACATGCGGCCGATCACCAGGCCAGCCAATTACAATCCGCTCTGGTTCGAGCATTACGCTCGCGTGCTGGCGTTAGATCCTCAGGCCGGCGTGAATACCGGAATCATCACTGTAACGCCGATGCCCAATCGAAAGACCGATATCAATCACTGCGATTTTGTCGGAGCGAACTTCGAGTGGCCGGAAGCAGGTTACGAACGGCGGGCCGAGCTCGCCCAAATGCACAAGGACTACGCACTTGGAAAAGTCTGGTTTCTGCAGAACGACCCGCGCGTTCCTGAATCCCTCCGCGAGAAGATGTCGCAGTACGGCTTGCCAAAAGATGAGTTCACGGATACGGATAACTTTCCCTACCAGATCTACGTTCGCGAGGCTCGCCGCATGCAAAGCGACTATGTCATGATCGAACAGGACATCAGGGGCAAGCGTGCCTGCGAGGACCCCATTGGCGTGGGGAGCTATTGGTTTGATTCGCACTTGGTCAGTCGCTTTGTCGACACCGACGGCAAGGTTCGAGAGGAAGGTGGCTTTTGGAAAAGGCGTTTCAATTATCCGATCAGTTACCGCTCGATTCGTCCCCGCAAGAGTGAATGCAAAAATCTATTGGTGCCCGTTTGTCTGTCGGCCTCCCATGCCGCCTACGGATCGATCCGGATGGAGCCCGTCTACATGGTTCTCGGTCAATCTGCAGGAGCTGCGGCCGCTGTAGCGGTCGAGCAGGACGTTCCCGTGCAGGATGTCGAGTATGCTCAACTGCGCGAGCGGCTAGTGGCCGACGGTCAGAAGGTGAAGCCCTGAACGCGGCTACAGCGAAGTGTCGAAGCATTGCACTCGAGCCATCAGCGAGGGGCAGGATTAGCAAGGATAGGATTCGTCTCGGGCGCTCGGTGGTCATCTGCATCGTTGCTGCCCACATGGGTGCCGGACGCGTCAACCTCGCTGGCATCAACGATTTGATCTCCGTTGGAAGGGCTCGCCCCGGGTGAAGTGGACCCCGGTTTTCAGTTTTGACATGATGGACCAGGCGGCGCTCAGTTCAGATTCCTCCTGGAGCCTACTTCATGGCTCGCCAACGTCGCGTTCAATTCCCTGGTGCGATTGATCATCTGGTCACAAGACGTGATGGACGCCAACAGATCTTTCACGACCAGGGCCATTACGAGCGAATGACCGGTGGGCTAAGAGTCGAATTCACGCCGAGCGGATGGAAGGGGTTCGCAGTCAGGCCGCTGGACGGGAGCAAGCAGCTTTTCTGTGTCATCGTTGGGCGGGCGAGTCGCAGTCGCTTTTCTGCAAACTCGCGAATCACATTGTCATGCACAGTCGAAGTCATGCACATCGAAACCTGCCGAATCATCCAACCGCGACGTTTCCAGACACGTGGAGAATGCTTGACAGCAATCCTTCGTACATTCAGGAAAAGGCCAACACCTGGTATCTGCCAAAGTATCCAAAGCCAGCAAAAGATCCGATTGCGATGGACGCCCAGAATTCCAACGGCGGTCTGCCGATGGGACCAATTGGCGTGGCAACCAACGGAGTGATCTTCTTCAATCCGTTCGATCACATCTTTGAAACCGATGCCGTCTGGAGATTGGATCGCTGCTGTGGGCACCCAAGTCCACAAAGTGCCTACCACTATCACAAGTATCCTGTTTGCGTCAAAACGCCCTGGAGTGACGAAGGAAAAATGCACTCGTCAGTGATCGGCTTCGCCTTTGACGGCTTTCCCGTATACGGGCCGTACGAAGCGGACGGGTTGCTGGCGAAAGACGATACGAAGAACCCGCTTAACGATTTCAATCTTCACACGGACAAAGAACGCGGCCCGCACTATCACGTCACGCCCGGCAAGTTTCCGCACATCATCGGCGGCTACTGGGGCGAAGTTGATCCAAAGAACGGCCGCGGCCGTCGGGCACCGTAAAGATGAAGACGCCGATCAGGAAAATCGCCGCAACGACGAGAAAAGGCTCCAGCGAATTCGCTGAAGCCTTGTGTTTTCCAAAGCCGCCGACTGGATTTGAACCAGCGACCTACGCTTTACGAAAGCGTCGCTCTGCCAGCTGAGCTACGGCGGCCTGCTTGTCACTGCGTGCAGGGACAGTCAACTGGCGGGAATCTATCAAAAAAATTTCTGTTGGCAAAGGTGGATCTGAAATCCTGCGTTGATGCCGTACCAATTCCCATCCACGCAGCAACAAACAGGACTTTGAGCCTGAAAAACTGCCCAAATACCACCTCCGACGAGCCAGAATGAGCTCCGTTGCAGGGCGGACCAGGTCGTTTCAGTTCAGGCCACATCTTCAATGCTGGCAATGATACGATCAATCACGGCCTCGTCGCTGCGCGGGTTGAAGAATACCGCCTTCCACGCTGGCAGCGCGATGTTATGAGGGCTGTAACCGACATTGCGCGTGAAGCTCAAACGAGCGTCCACAGAAGGATCCATTGTGGCTTCGCGTTTGTAGTACAACCTTCGAATTTCCTGAAGGTACTGATCTCTTTCTGCGGCAGACAGCGTGTTGGATTCGAATCGCCGATAGATGTCTCCTGCGTCGCGGCCGCGTGGCAGGACCCACCAGCAAACTCCGGGCCCGGGGTTGTCCATGTTCAGCACTTTGCAATAGCTAAGCTGTGCAATGCGTTCTTTCAATTGGCGTGCTCGTTCCATTGCATTGGCAATCAGCATTCGATAGCCGTTCAGGCCAATTCCGTTCAGCGATGCCATGACGGAATATGGTCCAATCCCGGGGCGTGAACATTCGAGAGTAAACAGTGCCGGGTCGTGACGAAAATCCGCTTCGGCAAAATAGGGCACTTCATTTTGTGTTCGAGCCAGCAGAGCCAGATCTTCACGTCGATTCACAATGAACGCGCTGGATGGATAGTGTCCCCATCCCATCTTATGAAAGTCGATGGTCACAGAATCTGCCTGTCGGAATCCCGCAGTGGCTCGCTGCATCTGTTCGACCAGGGGCAGCGTGTCTGAACTGATCTGAAGGGCATTTTCGCTGGTATTGTAATCCGTCAGAAAGCAACCGACCCAGCCAACGGCCGCGTCAACATGCAGGTGCGGAACTGTCACTTCGTATTGTTGTGCCTTGCGGGTGATAAGGTCGCGGACCGCGCCGATATCGTCGATGCCAAAGGCGTCGGTCGTGCCAAACGTGCAGATGACAAAAGCGATCAGTGCGCCCTCGGAATACAGCAGGTCTATTTGCTCTTCCAGCCGGTCAAGTCGTATGGCCATGGACGCATCGGTCGGAATTGCGTGCAGGTTGTCGGTGCCGATCCCCAGCCATCCGGCAAGAGTTGAATTCGAATAGTGCCCTGCCTGCGAAACCAGTCCCACCAGTCGTTTGCCGTTCAACCCGGTTCGCATGGCTCCGGGAGCCACCTTTTCGATGCCGATTTTTCCTCCGTAAAGGTTCGAAATGGTGCCTCCGATGGTGAAGACGCCCCATGGTGATTGTGTGTGATAAAAAATCAAATTAGCAAGCGACGTGATGGACTTGACTTCCAGCTCATTTGACCGCAGGCAGTACGTGTCCACACATAGGTTTGGATTCTTCAGCAGCGCGGCCAGCGACCCGACGAGAGATGCGAAGTTGGGTGGCCCCTTGACGTTTTCCAGATGCAGTTTGGATTGCCAGCTGTCGGTGCCCCAGAAAAATGGAAAGATCGCGTCACGCGCGTCTTTCAGATTTCCCGGCAACGTGTGTATCTCGGGGTTGGCCTGAGCCGTCTCGTAATTTCGGGACATCAGCATGCCCGGCGGCAGCGACTGCTCTGCTTCCAGAGCAGACAACATCTCCCCGAAGATTTCCAGCAGTTGTTTGCGATCACACGTAAAAAACGTATCAATTAACGATTGAAGTTTTGCCTTATCCATGGTCTCCAGGTTCCACAATGGCGAAGCAAAACCGCGGACAGGCAGACCGCTGGTTAACCCAAAATCCTCGCCAGATCGTCCTATCGTATTCACCGACTGATCTTCGTGCCAACCAGTGCCACAGCCACTCCGGCATCTCACGGCACGTCGCAAGTCTGTACGAACATCGATGACGTTTCCGGACGTTCATTGCTCGACGAGTCACGTTCAGATAGCGTGGATGCTGTCGACGTGGTTCGAACGGATCTGAAAGGAATAGAGCCCCGGATGCTCTGAATGGTAGACTGGAACGACCGACGAGCTCTCGTTTTGTATGACGGTCGAAATGGTTAACATGACGAGGCGGCGAATATACGGTCCGCGGTCTGGTGAACGATCTCGTTCGCAGCACTTGATGAATTTGAAGGACGAACACATGCAATTCCCTGTTGGTCAATGCTTACGGATTGTGATCCTGCCCTTTTTGCTGACAGGGATTGTTGCTCCTGAGGTTCATGCTCAGGTCGCGTCTTCGCAACAAGTTCATCCGCTCGAAGCCGCTATGTCGCCCGACGTATGGCGGAGGGAGCTTCGGATTGTCGATCTGCATCAGCACATTGAAGATTCGCCGGAGCGGTTGGAGCGTGCCATCAGAATTCTGGACCGCGCGGGTGTGGGAGTCGGCGTCATTCTGGGAGCCGGAACGGTCACATCCAACGACAATCAACCATCGGGGTTTCAGAAGGCACGTGAACGTTGTGAATCGTTATATCCCGGTCGCTTCATGCATCACATGATTCTGGATTACGCTGGCTGGGATGATGCAGACTGGAGTGACCGGGCAGTACGCCAGATTGAAGAGGGTCATCGGCTGGGCGCTGCGGGACTGAAAGAATACAAACGTCTGGGGCTTTTCCTGAAAGACGGCAGCGGGAAGCTCATCCGCATCGATGATCCGAAGCTGGATCCGGTCTGGCAGCGTTGTGGAGAGCTGGCTATGCCGATCAGCATTCATGTCGGTGACCCCAAAGCATTCTGGCTGCCCTATGACGACAGCAACGAGCGCTGGACTGAATTAAAGGATCATCGCAGCTGGTGGTTTGGAGATCCCGCCAAACATCCGCCCCGAATGGAACTTCTGGAAGCTCTGAACCGCGTGATCGAGCGTCATCCGAAGACGACATTTGTTTGTGTGCACTTTGCTAACAACCCGGAGGACCTGGAATGGGTCGACGCGGCGATGGATCGGTATCCCAATATGTATGCCGATCTGGCAGCAAGAATCCCGGAACTCGGGCGACATGATCCTGCTCTGGTTCGCCGGTTGTTTGAAAAACATCAGGATCGAATTCTGTTTGCCACCGATTTCATGGTTTACAGAAAGCTGATTCTCGGGTCCGGTGGTGATGCCGAAAACCCAACAGACGATGACGCCGTTGAATTCTTCATGAAGTGTTGGCGATGGATGGAAACGGACGACCGCGACTGGGCACACATGACGCCGATTCAGGGGAACTGGGTGATCAGCAGTATCAATCTTTCACCTGCCGTGTGCCGAAAAATTTACTTTGATAATGCTTACCGACTGTTCGCAGGATCGATGCCGCTGCCCGTGGTCCGTGCTCATAGAATCAGTCGAGATTTTGTTCCGGATGGTCAGCTGGATGAAGCCGAATGGCGATCCGCAGTACCGTTTCGGCTTGAATATCAGTCGAACGACAGCGCGGCCCGTCCGGAGCTGAGCACCCCCGTACGATTGCTTTGGTCAGACAAATTTCTGTACCTGAGCTACGAATGTCCTTACCGCGAAATCAGCAGCTGGCTGCCCGCATCCAGCAAAGAACGGCAGGGACTCTGGGATTATGACGTCGTCGAAGCATTCATTGGTTCGGATCCGGGACACGTGAATCGCTACACAGAATTTGAATGGGCTCCCAGCGGGGAATCACTGGATCTGAAACTGGATTTACCCGCGAAAGACTTCGCATGGACGGCCGACGCAGAATCGGCTGTGTCCGTCGACAAGGCCGCAAAAATCTGGCGGGTGGAAGCACGCATTCCGCTTAGTTCGCTCTGCGAAACTGCACCTCAGCCGGGGACTCGCTGGAAACTGAATCTCTATCGGCACGACAAAGCTGATCAAGGATTCCTCGCGATGTCTCCGACTCTGAAAGGCAGCTTTCACGTACCAGAACGATTCGGCTGGCTGGAGTTTGCTCCCTGAATCTGCGGCAAAGTACGTTTTTGCTTTCATTGGACTGGCGAATGTCGTTTGAACCCACGTGCATGGATATCTGCCAATCACGTTTTCCAGTTCATGCTGTGTTTTTAAGGTCATCAGATGATGCGTTACTTGTGGGGACTGCAGAACCAAATGTGGCAGCAGCTTTCACTGACAGTTTTGGGCAGCCTCGCATTCTTGTTGCTGACGCCCGGATCATTGGCAGCTGAAGCTGACGTACCCATTGGATCCGTGATCGGCGATCTTCGATTTCGTGACATCCGAGCGCTTGATCGAACACTGTCTGAATTGGGGCAAAACAAAGCTACCGTTCTTGTTTTCACGACCACCACCTGTCCTCTGGTTCGACGCTCCATTCCAAAACTGGAAGCTCTGAACAAGCAGTTCTCTGGTCAGGGTGTGCAGTTTGTTGCAGTCAATGTTGGCGCCGACGATACGATTCGGGAAATGGCAGAGCAGGCGCTGGAAATGGGCGCCACCTTTCCGTTTGTGAAAGATGCTGATTTGTCATGTCAGGCGGCGTTAGGCGTGACCAAAACTCCGGAAGTTGCTGTGCTGGATCATAAGCGTGCACTCGTGTATCGAGGACGAATTGATGATCAGTTGCGTCTGGGAGGCACGTTGCCGAAACCGTCTCGCGAAGATCTGCGGCAGGCTCTTGTGCAGTTACTTGCGGGAGAGGCGATTACTGTTTCAGAAACCCCCGTCGATGGCTGCGAGATTACTCATCCGACGCTGAACGCCGCGATGGAACGAGACGTCGAATATCATCGCGATATCGCCCCACTCCTTGACCGAAAGTGTAACCAGTGCCATCGTGAGGGGACGGCCGCTCCATTTACACTGCAGTCACTGACAGATGTTTCAGCCAATGCTGCAATGATTGCCAGAGTCGTGGAAGACGAGCGGATGCCACCATGGTTCGCCAGTGAGCATCACGGTCGGTTTCAAAACAACGCCTCGCTGAGCCGACGCGAAAAAGCAATTTTGCTGAGCTGGATCTCGCTGGGATGCCCGGAAGGGTCTGTCAGTCAGAAGAATGCTTCAGCGGCATCACCGAACGTCGATAAGGCAGGTATGGATCCGTCCGGCGATTCCGAGGGCTGGCTTATCGGCAAGCCGGATGTTGTCATCACAATGCTGGAACATCACGAGGTTCCCGAGACGGGGTTCGTCCCCTATCGTTACACCGTGCTGCCCTACTTCTTTTTACAGGATACGTGGGTCGAAGCGTTTGAGATTCGACCGAACAACCGGGAAGTTGTGCATCACTGCAACATGGCCTATGTTGGTGCCGGTGGAGCCGGAGTCGAAACATTCATCACAGGGTACGTTCCGGGCGGCCAGCCGATGGACCTTGGCCGGTTTGATAACGGTACCGCATACTTCATCCCGAAAGGATCGGGGCTGGGCCTGCAGATTCACTACACGACCACAGGGCAGGCGGAGCGTTGTCAGATTTCAGTTGGCCTGCGATTTCCCAGACGCACCGTTCAAAAACGTTTGACTCATTTCCTGCTCGACCCCCGACGCTTCCGGATTCCTCCCGGTGATGGAGCTTATGAAGTGCGTTCGTCTCGCACGCTGGATCAGGATATTGATCTGCTGGGAATGTTTACGCACATGCATGTGCGAGGGAAGGATATGACATTCTTTGCAGAACGTCCCGGTCAGAAAAAAGAGATCCTGCTGAGGATTCCGAACTACAACTTCGAATGGCAACTGGGCTACGAACTCAAGCCGGGCGACGTCCAGCTTCCGAAGGGAACGAAAATCGAAGCCGTCGCTCATTTCGACAATTCGGCTTTTAACCCCTTCAATCCGGATCCGTCGCGGACTGTTGGTTATGGATTGCAAACAGTTGACGAGATGTTCAACGGATTCGTGTTTTTCGTAGATCGACACGAGCAATTGAATCTGGAAGTCGATCCGCATAGCGGCCGCGTCATTCCACCGTAAGGCTTTCCCGAATCGCGGTTGAGCTTTCGACAACTTTCAGTTCTTCGCCCGCATTCGCAAAACGGAATCCCTCAGCTGCCTGTCTGCCTGTCTGTCTGGATAACTCACGCACTCTCTGACTGCGTGCAGGCCCGAAATCTGTATCCGCCAGGGTCTAGCGGAATGGAGTTGCGGCTGCGAGCATCGTTTTGGCCACCACGGTCTATCGTGCCTGAACTCACTTCCGCTTGCCGCCGGCCGCAATCCTTAGTTCAGTGGCACGCCTGACGCCCTGTTTGTCCGGATGTCGCAGTGCATGTCGGATGACCCAACGTCTGTTGTTGGCAAACGCTTCCTGATTGTCCGTGACTTCGTCCAGCCATTTGTGGCAGAGATCGAAGATCGTTTCCGGATGATCTTTCGCGAGATCCCCCAGATGATTCGCGACAGAGCGACGTACGTAGAGTTCGTCGTCATCTTTCAGGAGTTCGAGTAAAGGTATTGTCAACTGCGGATTTTCCTGGATCGAGGGGAGCCGCATGGCCCACGGTAATCTGGGCCGTGTGCCTTCACTGACCAGACGCCGAACATGAGGGTTTGCGTCGCTGACCCAGGTTCGCAACTGATTCAGGCAAAGGGTTTCATGCTGGATAACAAATGAACGAATAGAAAATTCTGCCGTAAATCGTTTCGTAATCTCGTAGTTGGCGAGCATACCTGATGAGAAGCAATTGACCCCGTATTCGGCGATCAGACTGGTGTGCGGAAGATAGAAGAAGACGGCAAGCCCGTTTCCTTCAGTGGATTGCAGTTCCGGCCCCAATGATTTCACCAGCAGGTGCATCGCATCGCTGGTCGTCGACGGCAACTGTTCGGCCATTGCGTGAGCGATATGTCGAGCTCTGTCTTTGAGTTCCAGTTTGTCCAGGCCTTTGGTAGCCGCAGCGACAAATGATGTTGTCCGGAAACCGGGGTGCACGGCCACCATCGATTCGGCAATAAGCCTGATCAGCTTCCCGTCCATCAGGTCTTTTAAAGAAACACCAGCCTGAATGGATGTTGGTGCTTTGAATTTCTGCGCGGGGTGAAGGTTCATTTCCGGGGCTACGTTCAATGAGAACAGCGTTGCGATCTTCACCAGCGAGCAGCGTCTCCCCGGGTACAGAAGCAGCAGGCAAATTTGTCAATCAGGTAGGATGGGTTATCAGTCCGGAAAGTCCAGTCCCTCAAGCGCATTACGCCGATGCAGCTTTTGAATCAGCTTTGCAACCAGGGCTGTCCATCCAGTCTGATGACTGGCCCCGAGTCCTCTTCCGGTTTCCCCGTGAAAGTATTCGTAGTACAGGATCAGGTCTTTCCAGTTGGGATCTTCTCTGTATCTCTGGTCCCCACCATGGCAGGGGCGGTCGCCATTTTCATCAGGCACAAACAGCTTCACCTGGCGACGCATGAGTTCCTGCGCGACTTCGTCGAGATTCATCATCACGCCTGAACCAGTCGGGCATTCGACCTGAAACGAATCGCCGTAGAATTCGTGGTAGCGTTCCAGTGCTTCAATTAACAGGTAATTCAGCGGGAACCACACCGGCCCGCGCCAGTTGCTGTTACCACCAAACATCCATGAATCGGAATCGCCAGGTACATAGGCGACACGATGCTCCTGACCGTTTGAGTTGAAGACAAACGGATGTTCTTCATGGATGCGTGAAAGTGAGCGCACACCGTATGGTGAAAGAAATTCGTTTTCGTCCAGGATGTAGTGAAGAAGCCGTTCCATGCGTTGTCGCGTTGGAATCGCCAGCAGCAGAAAGCCGCGTTCGTCGTCTCCCACCTCTTCACTTCGTTCCATGTAGGTGATGTTCTGAAGCTGGTCCTGTCGATTCCTGACGAACCATTCCATGCGTTTCTTGAAGCCCGGTAATTTGTTGAGCTGATGGTCGCTGAGAATGATGGCAGTAAACAGCGGAATTACGCCTACCATCGAGCGAACTCGCAGCGGAATGTGCTGCCCTTCGTTGTACAGATGATCGTAATAGAATCCATCCTGCTCATCCCACAAACCGGTATCGCCCAGCGTGTTCATGGCATCTGCGATTTCGATATAGTGTTCGAAGAACTTGGAGGCCATGTCCGAATAGGCCGGGTTTTCGCTCGCAAGTTCCAGTGCCATCCTCAGCATTCTGGCACAGAAGAAGGCCATCCACGCGGTGCCGTCGGCCTGGTGCAGGTGACCACCAGTGGGAAGCGGCTTGGATCGATCAAAAACTCCAATGTTATCCAGGCCCAGGAATCCGCCGGAGAAGATGTGCTTGCCCAGCAGGTCTTTCCGATTGACCCACCACGTGAAGTTCAGAAGTAGTTTTTGAAATGTTCGCGCCAGGAACAAACGGTCACGTTTTCCTGGAGGGCCCGTTTTCTTGTAAACACGCCAGCAGGCCCAGGCATGTACGGGCGGATTGACGTCGCTGAAATTCCATTCGTACGCAGGAATCTGTCCGTTGGGATGCATGTACCACTCACGCAGAAACAGGATCAGCTGATCCTGCGCAAATCTATTGTCGGTGTCTGCGAAGGGAATCATGTGGAATGCAAGATCCCAGGCCGCATACCAGGGATACTCCCATTTGTCCGGCATCGAAATCACGTCGCGGTTGTACAGACTGGGCCAGTCGCCGTTGCGAATTGTCCTGCGTGAGGCAGGCATCGTCGGCATTTTTGCGTCGCCTTTGAGCCAGTCGTAAACCGAGTAGTGATAAAACTGCTTTGTCCAGAAGAGACCGGCGTACGCCTGTCGCATGATGGACTGAGCCGTTGGAGGCAGCGACTGTGGAATCTTCTGCTCAAAAAACGTATCAGCCTCGCGGATCCGTTCGTCAAAGACACCGTCGAAACCAGGACCAAACACTTCTTTTGGCGATTCGTCTTCGCAAAACAATCGCAGATGAACGCAGGCCTTTTCACCGGACCGAATGGGTAAGCGATAATGCGCAGCGCATTTGGTGCCGACGTTTTCCGGATTCACGGCGTCCCGATGTCGCCCCACGAGGTACTCGTGAAAAGCGTCCTTCACGTACTTGCCGCTGAGAGAGTCGTCGTCCAGATACTTGGGGTGTGTATCATTTTCCGTGAACATCCACGCTGGCTTCTTCAGCTCAGGGGTTGGGTAGTTTTCTGCTGCGAATCGAAACTGTCCCAGCGTTTCGTGGGAGGCCTGAACAGTGCCGTCGGGCAGCAGACGCAATTGCGGTTTTTGCAATGTCTCCTGCTCGCGCAATCCCCATGTCCATGTATTGCGAAACCACAGCGTCGGCAACAGGTGGATTGTGGACAAAGCTGGACCACGGTTGGTGATGGTAATACGAATCAGAATGTTGTTTGCTGATTCCTTGGCGTATTCCACCTGAACATCAAAGTATCGTTTGCGATCAAAAATGCCCAGGTCACACAATTCCAGTTCCGGTTCAATACGGCTTCGGCGTTGATTTTCATGGACCAGTCGGTCGTAGGGATAGGCGGACTGTGGGTACTTGTACAGAGCCTTCATGTAGGAATGTGTCGGCGTGGAGTCGAGATAGTAGTACTCCTCTTTCACATCTTCCCCGTGGTTTCCCTCGTCTCCATTGACCCCGAAAAGTCGCTCTTTCAGGATGGGGTCTTTTCCGTTCCAGAGGGCCAGACCGAAGCACATGCGACACTGGCGATCGGTGATACCCAGCAGACCATCCTCGCCCCATCGATAGGCACGTCCACGGGCATGGTCATGGGGAAATGACCACCACGGCTTTCCATCGTGCGAATAATCTTCTCGAACGGTCCCCCACTGGCGATCCGCAAGATACGGCCCCCAGCGTTTCCAATTTGCTCCGGGGGCCCTTTGGTACTCAGCATCCAGTCTTTGTTGTTCTGGATTTGTCGTGCCGTTCTGGTCCATTTTTGCGCAACTATCGTCGTCAAACTCGGTAATTGTCTTCAGAGCTCGCAAACTCCGGCGGGCAGCATATCCCAAACCTTTAACGAGTGATAACGACCTGGAATGGCTTCCCCAGTTTGAAACAACCTCGTCAACATCAGGATGGGACCATTGACATCCTGCGCTGTCATCGGGGCCGTTCCCTTTCAAAGAACCGTCTCAATTCCTTCAAAGAATGCTGCAATCGCAGCTGCAACAGAAAGTGCCCATTCTGCGAGCAGGCAGGGGACCATTGTTGCTCAGGAGCTGCTAACTGGTTCGCACAAGACCAACAAAGACGCCCCGGATCTCCACCTGATGTGCGTGGAATTTCATTTCGCTCATTGCGGGATTTTCGGGGATGAGACAAATCGTGCTTCCGCGTTTCATGAAGCGTTTCAGTGTGGCTTCCCCGTCGACGACAGCAGCCACAATATCTCCGTTCGATGCAGTCCCGGACTGACGAATGATGGCCAGGTCTCCATCGTGTATTCCTGCATCGATCATCGATTCACCGCGAATGCGAAGAAGAAAATGCTGCTCCGGATTGTACTGCCTGGTCAGATCGAATGTTTCAAAATCCTCAACCGCTTCTATGGGCTGGCCAGCGGCGATTGTCCCGACAATTCGAAATGGCAAAGACTGATGTCCGGCGCCGCCAAGCAAAAGATCGGGATCTTCCCCCAGTTCGTCCGCGATGCGTGTCAATGTTCTACGACCGACGACGCACTTTCCGTTTTCGAACTTCGACAGGTGCGAATAATGGATCCCCAGGCGATCGGCAAACGCGCGCAAAGTAATTCCGCGAGCTTCTCTGGCGGCTCGAACCTGTTGTCCCGGTGACTGGCTCATTGGGAAACCTTCATGGCCAGATTTTCGGCGGTTCTTTGAATCACAAAATCGTCGAATGGCAGCAATTCACCCCGCCGAATGGAATCGGATTCCGGAGCTTCAATCGCAAGACGGACTCGGTTGCCCTTGATGGACGTCACGCGAATACGAATCCGTTCGCAAATGACAATTTCCTCACCTTCCTGTCGCCCTAAAACAAGCATCGCTGGTACCTCCTGTTAGCGTTCCATTTGGAATCATGATGTGTTGGAAAAAAATCCAACACGGCGGATATTATCAGCCAGGAGTTGCCTGGCAATGTCAACTTTTGAGTTTTTGTGAATTTGTCAGGAGCCCGCGCAAACGTTGGTTTTCACCCGTCTCTGACCGATGAGAACGCTCGACAACGTCAAAAATGCGTGGATCTGCTTGCCCCCCCTCGCCCCAGCAGCCACGAATGTTTCAGGTTGCGATCGGTGCGGTGTCCGATTATCCCGGGAGCCGGCACGGGAAGGTCGATTTCGTTTCGCTGTCTGCATGGTGAAAGCTAGACTTGCGTTGTCGCCATGGATCAATGGTGGGCGACGGTCGGTTCATTTGTGATTGGCAGAATATTTTGGTTTCGCACTTTTGAGTCCAATGGATCGAGTCCGCTTTATGGCCCGTTTTGAATCTCCTCAAACTCTGCAACGCCGACGCTTTCTTCAGGTGGGCTATTCGGGATTATTGGGTCTTGGGATGGCTGCGTTTGCGGGAGGCCGAATGCCATCCTGTCAGTCCGCTGCGTTCGGAAGCAACAGTCCCGGTGCAGGCAGTTCTGGTGCAGGCAGTTCTCCGCGCGCGAAATCGCTGATTATTGTTTTCTGCACAGGAGCAATCAGCCATCATGACACGCTGGACATGAAACCAGATGCACCGGTTGAGATCCGGGGAGAATTCAAACCCATCCAAACGTCGGTCGCGGGGACACAGATTTCAGAAGTCATGCCGCGGCTTGCGGCGCGCGCACACAAGTATGCTCTGATTCGAAGTCTTTCGCACAAAGATAATAACCATCTGATGTCGACTCATCATGTGCTGACAGGACACCTGCAGCCGGGTGGTTTCTTTGACAAGGTTGCCTCTCGCGATGACTGGCCCTGTTACTCCGCTGGCTGCGAATTTCTTCGACCACGGTCTGATGGAATACCCAGCGGAGTGAATCTGCCTACGTTCCTGATGTCGTCGCCATTGACCTGGCCAGGGCAGCATGCGGGATTTCTGGGCCCGAAATTTGATCCCTGGCAAATCGTTGGTGATCCCAATCATTCCGACTTCAAAGTCGACGCGTTGACTCTGGCTCAGGGGATTGATTCTGGTCGCCTGGAGCAGAGACGATCATTGTTAAGCGGTCTGGATCAGACGTCACGCGTATCCTCCGATTCTGCGGCGTTCCGAATGGGACAGGATCAGAAGCTGGCGTTTTCAATGCTTGGTTCCGGTAAGCTTTCGCAGGCCTTTGAACTCCATCGTGAGTCCAGCGAAATGCGAGATCGATACGGACGGCATCCGTTTGGTCAGTCCCTTTTGCTTTCTCGCCGTTTGGTAGAAGCCGGTGTCCCCATCGTTCAGGCCAACATGGGACCCGTTCAGAACTGGGACAGTCATCAGGCGATCTTTACAACATTAAAAGATCGGCTCGTACCTCCGCTGGATGTCGCCGTTTCTGCGCTTCTGGATGATCTGGAGGAACGTGGTCTGCTGGATGAAACAATGGTGATGATGCTGGGAGAATTTGGTCGAACGCCGAAAATCAACAGCGATGGCGGGCGTGATCACTGGGGGCCCTGCTTCACCGGACTCTTTGCAGGTGCGGGAGTTCAGGCCGGTAAAGTGATCGGGCGTTCTGATGAAACGGCGGCTTACCCTGACTCAACCGCTTACTCGCCGGACGACATCGGAGCAACCGTTTACACGGCACTCGGCATTGATCCGCATGCGATCGTTCTGGATCGAATTGGCCGCCCTATCCATCTGAATACGGGTAGCGTTATCGAAGCGCTCTACAACGGATCGGATGCCGCATAACTGCATGTTGTGAAGAGACTCCGAAACGTCAACGCGGGATTTCTGGCCCATAGAAAAGTGCTGCACGCGACACGATTTCCAACTGCCAATTCGTTGAGGCTCCCGCAGCACCGGCGTTGGGTACCATTGAAATGGTGGAAGAGTTCGGCAGTTGCGTAGTTTGGGCAGGAGACTCGAAATGAGACTTTCCCGTCGCCTTTTGGTTTGCCCGCCTGAGATTATCCGGGTGGTTTTCTGATTGCGGGAGAATTTGCAGTTTCTCCAAAACTTGCAGTGAAGCCTGCATTGGTTTCGCGGGGTCCATGGCATCTCGAGATATGTCCGCAGCTGCTGCAGGATCGCAGACTGTTGCAGGCTTGAACGTTTCACGGCTGGCCCTCGCCGAGGATTAAGCCTCTTCTCATGCCTATTCAGATCGAATCCAGGAGTTGACTGATGAAGTTTGTTTCATGTCTGACCGCGATGGTCATTTCGACATCCACCGTTCTCGCGCAGCACCACTACGTTCTCTGGAATCACGCCTCCACAAATCGCATCTCTCAGTGTAATTCGACTTCGGCTCCAGCATGCCGGAGCAATCCGGCATGGACGACGGTGGCTTATGTTCCCGCCGCGAGTACTGTGCCCCATGCAACTGTGGCCAACGCCGCTGACGCAAAGCATTCCGACATCGTCGATACAGCGGTTTCCGCAGGGTCTTTCAAGACTCTGGTGGCGGCAGTCAAAGCTGCCGGGCTGGTGGAGACACTCAAGGGCAAAGGTCCGTTCACTGTCTTTGCACCAACTGACGATGCTTTCGCCAAACTGCCCGCAGGGACGGTCGAAAACCTGCTGAAACCCGAAAATAAAGACCAGCTGATTTCGGTGCTGACCTACCATGTCGTACCAGGCAAGGTGATGGCTTCGGACGTTGTGAAGGTCAAATCTGCAAAGACTGTTCAGGGGCAGTCAGTGACCGTCGCTGTCGAAGGCGGCAAAGTGAAGATCGATGATGCGAACGTCGTGAAGATCGACATTGCCTGCAGTAACGGGGTCATTCACGTGATTGATTCGGTCATCCTTCCGAAGGCGGCATCTCCGGCAAAGCCCGACATCGTAGACACCGCGATCGGTGCCGGAACTTTTGAGACGCTTGTCGCGGCCGTTAAAGCCGCTGGCCTTGTCGAAACGCTCAAGGGTGAAGGTCCATTTACTGTCTTTGCTCCATCCGATGATGCCTTCGCGAAGTTGCCCAAGGGCACCGTTGAAAATCTGTTGAAGCCGGAGAACAAGGACCAGCTGGTGGCAGTTCTGACCTATCACGTCGTTCCCGGTAAACTGAAGGCCAGTGATGTCGTCGCAAAGTCTGAGCTCCCAACTGTGAATGGCAAGTCTGCCAAAATCACGACAGAGAATGGCGCTGCGATTGCCGGTTCGAAGATCGTAGCAACGGATATTGAATGCAGTAACGGGATCGTACACGTCATCGACAGTGTGATGCTGCCGTAAGAAGAATGCTGCCGCAGGAATGGCCTGCACCCTCGTTGACGTTTTGATCAGATGACAAAGTTTCATGATCAACAAACCATCCAGGGGCGTTATGAAGGGCTGAACAGATCTGTGATCGTTTGGTTCCGATCCACTTGAGTCCAGTCAGAAAGCCTGCGCGACGGCCGTCCGCAGGCTTTTTGTTTTTGCAGATCTCAGATGACTGATCCCTGCCCATTTTGTCATTTCGGCGTCATCTGGTGGGGTATTCGAGAATCTCTCGCCAACGACCGACCGCAAATGTAGGTGTATTTATCCACTATTCAACGTGCGAACTTTGTGCAATCGTGGCATCCCGAATCTTGCCTGCTTCACGCAATCTGTGGTACTCAATCGGACGATGTTAAGGAACACGCTCCGTTAAGACACCCGCCTTGAATGAACTATGTAAGCCGCGATGCGGCTTCCAGCTGTCGCCGTCATCGTTCACCCCCCTCTGAACGGTGACGGCGATCTTCTTTTGACTCCGCCTCTGTGTCGATCCTGAGAACCGATCCATCCGGCAAACTGACCGTTGCTGACCCCTTCTGTGCAGTTGGCCTGGAATTCCGGCTCGTTTTGAGTTCCCCAACCGGTAATCGCAGCTTGTTTGATGCGGATGGGGCCAAATGGTCGATCTTTTGTCTATCGCCGGGCCGCGTCTTGCATGTGAACAATCGTTTCTGCAAATTGACTTGGCCGCACTGAAGAAGGTGCCGCTGGTGAAGCGCTGTTCCGGGTGGGTGAACGACGAGGGGATTTCCGATGACGCGACGAAAGCGACCGCCGGGCGATAGCCAATTCAGCCTGAGCACGCATCGAGATCCTGGAACATGGCTTCAGCCTTTTCTGAATTATCTTGAAGCTGAATGCGGTATGTCGCCCAACACGATCGCGGCTTACCATCGGGATCTGGACAAATTCTTCAGCTGGAATCGTGAGAACGCGAAGACTCCTATTCAGGAAATCGGGCTTCCCACCATGACCGCGTTTCTGGAGCATCTGCAAACCTTCGAACTTGCCGCCAGCAGCATTGCACGCAATCTGGTTTCGATACGAATGTTCTTTCGCTATCTGATGCTGGAGGGCGTAATCGCAGAAAGTACGGTTGACCTCGTCAGCTCTCCCAAGCTTTGGCAGCGGCTTCCGCGTGTTCTCAGCCCTGACATGGTTGACCAGCTGCTGGTTGCTCCACTGCCCCATGTCGACCGATACAGCCGCCGTGATCGAGCAATACTGGCGTTGATGTACGCCACGGGTTGTCGCGTATCAGAAGTCTGCAACCTGAAACTAAGAGATTTAAATCTTGAAGAGCTGTATTGCCGATGCACGGGCAAAGGGAATAAACAACGACTGGTATCACTGACTCCCGTAGCTGTGTCTGCGATCCAGCTTTGGCTGGAACGTGAACGAGCGGACATGGTCCGCAATCGGGATGAAGACGGCGACTGGTTGTTTGTGACACGCAGCGGCCGTCGAATGAATCGCGAAACCGTGTGGGAGCTGATTCAACGCTACGCGCGACGGATTGGCGCAGGCGACGAGATCAGTCCGCACACGCTGCGACACAGCTTCGCAACTCACCTGCTTGCTGGCGGAGCTGACATTCGAGCACTGCAGGAAATGCTTGGACATGCCAGCATTCGGACGACTCAGATTTATACACACGTGGATCACAGTCGTCTGAAAGCGGTCCATAAGACCTGTCATCCACGAGGATAATGCCTGCAACTCTCGACGAACCGCCGCCCAGCCGGATGACCCTCACCCTGAAAGTGTGAAGGCCATCAGCCACGCTACTGTTCAGCGGTCGGTCGTATCCGTTTCTTTGTTCGAGCGACCCTGAAGTTCTACAGATCGACGCGGTCCGGGTTAGCTGTCCGTTGAAAACCCGGACAGGCACGCCGGACGGCTGTAAACCGTCGTGTTTTACAGTGTCCTGCTCGAGCCAGGCCTGTTCTCCAACAGGCTGCCAGCGCGGCCCCGGATCATCGCGGCCCCGGTGGAAGATTCTGAAGCAGATAGCGAGCGATCAGCATTCTCACATGGACTACCGTTCCTTCGCCTTCGCGAAGACCGTGATCTCGGTTGGGGTAGACCATGTAGTCGAAGGGCTTGCCAAGTTCGATCAACCGATCGATCAGGCCCTCGATGATCTGGATGTGAGTATTTGTTTCGCCGGAACCTGTGATGATCAGCAACTTGCCTTTCAGACCGTCGGCAAAGTTGATCGGAGCCGATCGTTTGTAGCCATCGGGATTTGCTTCCGGCGTCCGCATGAAGATTTCCTGGAACCATGCGTTGTAAAGGTGCGGTTGCGGCTTGGGGACAACCGCAATGCCGACGTTGTAATCGTCGGGCTTGCGAAACATCGCGTTCAGCGTGTTCGAACCACCACCGCTCCAGCCCCAGATGCCGACTCGCGAGAGATCAACAAACGAACGCATGCGGCCCAGCTCTTTTAATCCGGCCGCCTGTTCTTCCGTCGACAGCGGCCCCAGACTTCCAAAAATGGACCGTCGCCACGCCGCGCCTTTGGGACACGGAGTGCCTCGATTATCGATCGATACCGTCAGGTAACCCAGGTCCGCGACGGCCCGCAGAAAATGACTTTGCCCAGCGCCCCAACTGTTCAGTACGGTTTGTGCATGAGGCTCACCATAGACGTAGATAAACACGGGGTATTTCTTTGTTTCGTCGAAGTCTTTGGGCTTGATCAGCCACGCATCCATGCTGATGCCATCGGCAATCTTCAGCTGCAAAAATTCCGTGGGATGATGCACGACCGACTTTGCCAGCTGGTGAAGCTGCTCATTGGCTTCCACAACCTTCACCGTGCGATGCCCTTTAACCTCAATCAGCTCCACCGTTGGAGGCGAATCGAAGGTTGATACGGTATGGAACGCCCACTTCGCATCGGGCGAAAAATCGTAGTCATGGGTTCCCGGTTGATCGGCCGGAGTGATCCGATCCAGCGTGCCCGTGCCATCCAGCGGGACGCGATACAGATACTTTTCTGTCCCGTTCTCAGGCGACGCGTAAAAGTAGTACCAGCCGCCCGCCTCATCCACTACAGCACGGTCGATGATGTCATAGTTGCCCGGCGTCAGCAGTGACAATTCTTCGCCTTCGCGAGAATACAGATAAGCGTGTCGCCAGCCATCTTTTTCGCTGATCACAATGAAGGCCTTGCCATCGCGCAGCCACATCAAGCCGGAATTCTTTCCCTGACTGGCCACCACCCACGCCGGATCGGTTTCGTGAAAGATCCGCTTCATCGTGCCATCGGTTGACGCCAGGAAGAATTCGCGGACATCACGAGAGCGGCTGAGTCGCTCAACAAATAATTCGCCGGAATCACCTTCCGCCCATTCGACCAGTCCCAGATAAAAGCCTTCGTCCGGTGATTCGATGGGCAGCCATCGCAGATCACCAGCCTCAACATTGATCAGTCCAACTTTCAGTGCCGGAATGTTTTCACCGATGCGAGCAAAACGTTGTTCTCGAACTCCAGGAAACGATGGATCGCCGGGAACCAGCATTGATCGCATTTTTACGTCGGTGTAATCCGTTTCGATCAGGGCCAGGAATTTTCCGTCGGGGCTCCAGCGGAGATTCTGAAACGACACGTCTCGATCTGCATCACGATGAGTCAGCTGAGTTACCTGGTTGCTTTCCACGTTTCTGACAAATACATCGCCGTCGCGGAATTCCAGCCTCTGCTGACCATCCGGCGAAACCATCGGCCGAGCTGGGGCAGCAGACTGTACTTGCGGTTGCGAATCGAATGGTTCACCGGTTTGCACGTCGTAATAGATCTGCCGAATGGAGTAACCGGTGCTGTCCGGCAACCACTGTGCAGAGAATGGCTTTGGCTGATACTCGCCACGTTCGTAAACCGCCTTCAACTGATCCAGCGTTGTCCCGTCGACCCAGGGTTGAGGCAATTGCTGAGCGTGAAGACTTGCCATTCCGCAAAGCAGAAAAATCGCTGCACTGACCAACTGCTTCTTATTTTGATTCATCGAATTGGAGACCTGTAAATTTCTATTTGTGAACAGTCGGATAAGTCAATGCCCCGTTTCACCCGTGGCCGACAGGTCAGGCTGCCGTTTCAATTGGCTGCTGCCGGCGCGACTGTCCTTAACGCGTCGGCTTCAAACAAAATGCGTTCGACATCCTGCCTGCGAAGAGCTTCAATCAATTTGCGTTGCTGCTGTCGATCCAGTTCTTCAGTCACTTCTTCTTCGTGCACACCCAGCGGGACGTTTTCCAGGGACCAGTCGTCGCTGCGTTGCGTTGCAAACGGAATGTCGGTCATCCGTTCGGCCTGCAGATTGCCCAGCGGGCTGCGGCCCCAGGCGTAGCGGTAGTGCACGGGACGAGCGACCATTGGACTGCTCAGCACCAGCACTTTCTTATCCGTTTGCAACTGACCTCGATCGTTCTTGCCAGTCACCAGGTGTTCAGCCGTGGCCGGGTGAAACTTTCGATCTTCTCCCGCGACGGCAAACCCCAGAATCGGGCCGCCGTCATCCACTGCGCCGGCCGGTTCGTCCAGTTGCAATTCGATGTGGTCGTCTTTGACAGTCATGCCCACAACAATCGGCGGCTTCCAGCGAATAGCTCGGTCGAAGCCATACTGAGTCGCAAGAGCCCAGCGAGCGATGCGTTCGCCGGCAGGAATTTTCAGTTGCGGATGATACCAACGACGACGCAAATCATACGTGCTGGTGAAGCCGATGTTTTTGTCGCCGGCTTGATAGAGATCCAGAAAGGTTTGATACTGCGCTTCCCGAATGAACGGGCCGGGATTGGCCATCATTTCGCAGTAATTGTCCAGCGTCTGCACGGTGCCTTCGGTACACAACGACAGAATACCAAAAGGGAGGTTGGGATCGTCAAAGGCCGCTCGCCACGAGGCAATCATCTGCGGAAACACATGGCGATACATGATGGTGCCCTGGGTTCCGTTGAAGCAATTGTTGTAGCCCTGATGAAAGATGGCGCCTTTGATCTGCAGACCTTCCAGCGGACCAATCATGCTGGCGTAGCAATTGCCGGGGCGGTTTTGATCCATCGGTGGGCCGGGACGCAGGTCGGCGGGTTCGGTTTCGTTGGCCGGCATTTCACGGCCTTCTTTTTTGAAGCGTTCCACCTTTTGTCGATAGCTGGCAATGCGCTGATCGAGATCTGCCTGAGCATCCCAGGCAGCCACTTTTTCATCCCATTCCTTCAGCAGCGTTTTCACCTGCGGTGAATCGATTGTCCGAAGCACGCTGTCCGGCGTCCATGTTTCGACTGTGGTGCCGCCACGTGAAGCGTCGATCACACCAATCGGAACCTGGGAAGCCATGTGAATTCGCCGAGCAAACACATACCCGATGGCCGATAATTCTCGAACGATTTCCGGCGAACAAACATCCCAGTCGCCTTTACGATAATGCTGCCCAAACCAGCCGCTCCATTCGTGCAGTCGAGCAAACCCCGGCTTCTTATCGGGGCCGTTCATCGCGGGAACCGTGAGGATTCGGATGTTGGGGAAGTTGGCAGAAATGATTTCCAGTTCGCCGTTTTCGATGCGATCCAGCGGGAATTCCATGTTGCTCTGCCCACCCAGAACCCACACATCACCGATCAGAATATTGCCCAAAGTCAGCGTGGTCTGGCCGCCTTTGATCGTCATCGTCTGCGGTGTGGAATTGACCGCCATTGCGGGCAGAGTCACCTTCCACGATCGGTCCTCAGCCGCGGTTGTCGTTTGTTCGTTGCCGCCGATGGACACGGTCACGTTTTCGCTCGCGTCCGCCCATCCCCAAACCGAAATCGGCTTGTCGCGCTGCAGTACCATGTTCGACTGAAACACATTGCTGACGCACAAGCCGTTACCAATTGCCTGTACCTCTACTACGTCTTCGCGCGGCATTCGCCGGTTCTGAGCGATGGAAGCATTCGGGAAGATGAGGATCAGCAGTACGACCATTGATGGCCACCGCGAGCGAAGTGAGATAGCGTTGACCAATGAAACGGGGGTGCGATCCGATGTGTTCATTATTCCGAAATTCTGTTGTTCGCCTGGCGAAGTTGACCTGATCAGATTTTCCACTGCTGCATGTTGCGGCCAGCAATCCAACCATCCTCTGAGGATCCGTTGGTGCATGAACAGTAGGTTTCCCGAGCGATGGGTTTTCGTTGATCAGGGCGATGTACGCAACTAACGACGATACGATCAGCGCACGAGACTGTCGAAACATTCGTACGGTAAAAGATTTCCGGGCCATGTTTGGCCAAATTTCACGGAATCACCTTGTATGTTACATTTTGTAGCACTACATTGTGTAACACTAAACCGTCCAGGGGAGAAAGGCGTCATGACAAAGAAGGCAAGTCAGAAACAGGCGGCGCTAAGTCCGCTTGAGAATGCGGTTATGGGTGTCGTCTGGGAGGGACAGCCTATGACCGCGGAGGCTGTTCGCGAGCGAATGGAAGCTTCTCACAAGCTCAAGGATTCGACGGTTCGCACGCTACTGCGTCGACTGGAGGCGAAGGGCTACGTGGAACACGATGTAGACGGCCGAACTTTTATCTATCGCGCGGCGGTTGCACAGACAAATGTCGCTGCCTCTGCGGTTCGTTCGATTGTGGATAAGTTTTGCGCAGGTTCCGTTGAAAATCTGCTGGTCGGACTTGTCGACGACAAACAGATCTCCCCGGAACGACTACAGGAACTGGCGAATCAAATTGCTGCCGCTGAGGCGGCTCAGAAGCAGAACATTAGAAAAACTGGCAAGTCACAGATGAAAAAAAAGGCGCATAGTTAAGCACACCTGCGATGGTGGCTCTTTCGTTCAATCCAGAATTCGGAGCATGTCATGTTTCAGACCTCACAACAGTGCTTGCAGATCCTGATTGACGTTTCTGTGAAATCACTGCTTTTGGCTGCGATCGCATTTGCAGCCATCAAACTGCTTCGACTGCGCGATTCGAATTTGGAACACCGAATCTGGTCTGGCGTTCTGTTTGGAATGCTGGCATTGCCGATTCTCACCTGCTTTCTTCCCTCGATCCCCGTCTATGTTTCAATGGACTGGATCAGTGCTCCGAAGACTTCTGCGGATGTCAGTGTCGCAGCAACAGAATCCGTTCCCTCCGAACATTGGCACGCAGCGGATCAGCAGGGATTACCGGAATTCCGGATGAGCCGGAGTGGTGGACCGGGACTGGTAAGATCGACCGATACGCAGCTTGTCCGTCCGGAGACACTGCCCGCAGCAGAAGCGGCATCTGCTTCAGGGAATCCCCATCAAGTCATGACGGTGATGATCGTTTCCTTGATTGTCATCTGGGGGCTTGTCGCGGCGTTTCTTGTGTTGCGATTGCTGGTCGGCCTGTGGTCCGCGTCGCAGTTACTGAAAGGGGCCACTGTTGTCACTTCCGATGCCGTCATCGAACCACTGACCTTGTCGGGAGTGCGAGGTGTCACCATCCGCGAAACATGTCAGGTTCGCGTTCCGATGACCGTTGGGTGGTGTCGCCCTGCGGTCCTGCTGCCGGCAGAATGGAGAAGCTGGAGTTCGGGGAAGCTGAAGGCCATCATTTCCCATGAGCTCGCCCACGTGGCAAGACGCGACTTTCTTGTTGCGTTTGCGGGCGAACTGAATTTTTGCGTGTATTGGTTCCATCCGGTGGCATGGTTCCTGCAGAGACGACTGTCTGATCTTGCGGAAGAAGCCTGCGACGACGCGGCCATCGGCTGCACCGGTGATCGAACCGGGTATGCGCGGTATCTGCTGGAAGTTGCATCGCAGCTGTCCGGCGGCGGTCGAAGAGTCCAACCGGGGTTGTCAATGGCGCGTGAATCGAACGTGGAATCTCGCATCGCGACCATCCTGGATTTTCAGCGGCCTTTATCGCAACGTCTTCCCTGGAAGACGACTGCTGGAATCGCCCTGATTGCTGCACCTGTGATTGCATCCGCAGCGGCCCTTGAACCTGTAAATCCTCAGAACATCGCTGTGGCGGATGAGCCTCCAGAGAACTCAACGGCTGCATCCCTTGAAGAAATGGTGCGTGTGCGCGGTCAGGTGTTGGATGAGAGTGGGAGGCCACTGTCAACAGCTCGGGTGACTGTGTGGAGATCGCAACGGCCGGATTGGTATGCGGCGGACAGTATGAATACCAGGGTCGGTGTATTGAAGGTGGATAGAAACGGACAGTTCGATCAGAAATTCGCGGCAAGCGAGTTGCCCGTTGCTAAGGATGCACGTGATCACAGCTGGTCAGTGCTTGTGGTATCCGCTCCAGGCTTTGCTGTTCGAGGAATGACGGGGATGGAAAGAACCGACTCGGTGAATGTCAGCAACCCCAATTTCCTGAAAGAATTCGTGACGATAAAACTGCCGGTTTCGGTGACGATTTCAGCACGTCTCCTGTCGACTGAGGGCCTTCCGATTGCCAACGCAAATGTGTCGCTGCATCACTTGATGACCACCGAGTCTACCCCACTGACAAACTGGCTCACACGTGCTGACAAGCAACCCAAACCTCAGGACCACATGAACGCCCTGTCGATGATGGGTGGTCCACCGGAGGAAGGCACTCTGTTTCCGGGACAAAATCTTCGGATACCCACCGAAGTGATGGAACCAGTGATGACTGACAATCTCGGGGTGTTCGAAATCACGGACCTGGTTGGAAAGGATGATCTGGCGGTACTTCGTTTCCGGGGGGACAACGTCGTCGATACGACAGCCCACGTCGTGGCTCGCGAAATGGAGCCCGTTTATGGCCGATCCACCACCCGTTTCACTCGATATGAGGCGTATCACGGTCGCCTATTCAATATGGCCCTGAAACCGAGTGTACCGATTCAGGGATTCGTTCGGGATATTGAGACGAAGAAACCGCTCGCGAATGTGTGGGTGGCAGTCCGTCAGGCTTATGGTTCGGTCATGTCCCGGGAGGGATACATGAAATCGAGAACCGATGCCGAGGGGCACTATCGCATCGAAGGCCTGCCGATTCCGCCGGAGGGAACAAAACGATACAGGGGTAACACCCTGACCGTTCGACCGTCGGGGCTGCCGTACCTCGAAACCGATCTGGAAGTGCCATCGACCGGGGACAATACCGCCCCCGTTGAATTCAATATTGAACTTCGTCGTGCAGTCATCGCAAAAGGGCGACTCACAGTAAAGTCCACCGGGGATCCGATTGTCGGAGCAAAACTCTACTACGCTCCTTATGTTGAGAACGAGAACGTATCGAAGTATCACCGCTACGCGGATGGCTCGATAGAAATGCTGGGCAACGATACTCGCTACTACACGAATGACAATGGTGAGTTTGACCTTCCCATTATTCCCGGACGAGGTGTAATCGGGGCGAGGGCACCCACAGGTGGATACATTTCCGGATATGGAGCCCGGGACATCGAAGCATTCCAGAGCACTGAGGGCGGATTATCCCGCAAGCTTTCAGATCACATGATTGCATCATCATTCCATGCACTGCAGGAGATCGATGTTCCCCGGACCGTGCAAACATACGATGTCGCAATGGAAGCTGATAGCGGCGTTTCGCTGAGTGTGCAGTTCATTGATCCACAGGGCAAGCCGCTAACGAACCTGCGAGGCTATGGTCTGACTTCAGATCGAAACTGGCAGGTAATCAACACGGATCAGCCTGTCGCGACAGGCCTTGAAATCGGTGGCATTCGTCCCGCACACTTCAGCAATGAGTCCGGCAGTTTGACTGTGATGACTCGAATCATCCCCGAGCCGGGGCAAGAGGCTGTTACCATCCAGCTGTTACGCCCCGGCGTGATCACAGGGCGACTGGTCGATACAGAACGTGCTCCGATTGTCGGCGCCGTACTGCAGGCGTCACATCAAAACGACCCGGACTCCTGGGGCTCAGAACAACAGATCCGGACAGACAAAGATGGACACTTTGAATATTTCGTGCCCGTCGGTACGAAGTACGAAATCAGGGTGGCCTATGAAAACAACAGGGTGCGGATTGCCAGGGATCTGGAGATGGATCGCACAAAAAAAATTGACCTTGGTGAATTTGTCTTGTCAGACCAGGAAGCCAATGGGGCGACTGCGAAGCCAGACCGAGCCCCGATTGTCACGGAATTACCGGAACGCGAAGTCAAATAGCCAGCAGGCCGCTCACTTCAGGACGTTTCGGAGGACCCATCAGACCTCCTTTTCGATTTTAATGAGGGGAAAAGCCGATCGATTTCCAGAACTTCTTTGCGCTGTACTATGACTTGCTGCGTTATCCGTTGCGAAGCTGTTTTCTGAGTGCGAAAGCCTGCTTTGTGATGGTGTATCGATCACGTAGAATTCATGGTGTCCATAAGCAGCCGTTCCGTGAGGCTCATGTCGGGACACTATAGAAGTCGTAGAGGGGCAGCCATGGAAGTTGTCTATGTTATTTCGGCAATCGTCGGATTCGTTTTGATCGCCATCTATCTCAGTTCGCACTTCGAGAAGAAGCGTACTGAAGCGATGATGGTTGCGGCCGAGAGTCTTGGCTTTGAGTTTACGGCCGCGCTTGATGAACCAGCCAGAACGTATCTTTCCCGGACAGAGCTCTTTTCGAGGGGCCGGGGAAATAAGGCTTGCAATTACCTGCGCAGGTCGACTGACGAAGTTGATGTCGTGATCTTCGATCATCAGTACACTGTGGGTAGTGGCAAGAGCTCTCAGACGCATAAGCAGACTGTCGTTTCGATTCAGTCTTCCGGTTTGAATCTGCCTGCCTTTGCAATCTCACCGGAGCATTTCCTCCACAAGTTTGCCACAGCGCTGGGTTATCAGGATATCGATTTTGCTCAGTACCCGCGTTTCTCAGCTGCATTTCTGCTGCGTGGACCCAACGAAACGGAAATTCGTGAGAAGCTGGAAGCGGTCGACCTGGAACGAATCGCGGATTTCCCGGGGATTTCGATCGAGGCAAAGGGCGATCATCTGCTGCTTTGGTACGGAAGTCGGCGCAGCAAACCGGGCGACGTCCGCAAGTTGTTCGAGACGGCCTTCGAAATCTATGTCCTGCTGCGGGACTAAAGAATACTGGTCGCCACAGCAGAATCGGCATGGGCGAAAACAGCGGTGAATGACGCGACGGTCATTTGCCGGCGGCCTTGCGCTGAAGACCAATTCCAGGATAGTAAGGAGTCGTGGGCACCGGAAAATCGGACAACAGCTTTAATAGTTCGGCCGTTCTTTCGGGATGAAGACTGGCCAGATTCGTTGTTTCGCCAATGTCATTTTCAAGATCGTAGAGTTCTGCATCGGGCGACCCCCGGTCGTCCACATAACCGTAAAATCGAGTACGGTTGGGTTTAAAAACCTTCCACTTCCCTTTGCGGATCGCCTGCAGTTCGCCCTGGCAAAAATAGGCATAACTATCGCGTGCACCGGTTTCGCTTTTTCCGGTCAGCAGTTCCCGTTGGTTGACGCCATCGATGAGGCGATCTTCCGGGATGGAAACTCCTGCGATCGACGCCATTGTGGGGAGAAAATCGATAGTTGCGAAGACGGCATCGCTCGTTCGTGCTTTCGGGACGTGTCCCGGCCACCGTGCAATACACGGCACGCGCAGCCCACCTTCATAGGTCGATCCCTTGGCTTCACGCAGCGGTCCGGCCGATCCCCACGCAATCTGTCCCCCGTGTCGTTTTCCCAGAAAGTCGGCTGCATTGCTCCACGGGCCGTTGTCCGTGGTAAAAATGATCAGCGTGTTCTCACTTAAGCCGTTCTTATCAATGGCCGCGACCAGCCGTCCGACATGATGGTCCAGTTCCTGGACGGTATCACCATAAAGGCCACCCTTCGACGTTCCTTTGAATTCGGGGGATGCATCAATCACAGAATGCACCATTGTGTGCGCGAGATACAGAAAGAACGGGCGTTCTTTGTTGTCCTCAACGAATTGGATAGCACGGTCAGTATAGATTCGGGTGAGGCTGGCCATATCGGCCGATTGCTCGCCCTTTTCATTCCCTGCATGAAAGGTGACTTTACCGTTATCGTTGGCGCCCAGGGTCCCGAAGTATTCATCGAACCCCTGTGCAAGCGGCATACGATCGACGATCGCCGCCCGATTGGAAACGTCCCATTTGCCGACACAACAGGTGCGGTAACCGGACTGCTGCAATAATTCGGCCACTGTAATCTCGCTCGCGGGCATCGACCAGCCCTGACTGCGAACGGGGTATCGTCCTGTGAGCAGGGCAGATCGGGAAGGCCCGCAGACAACCTGAGCATAAAAACTGGTGAACCGAGTCCCCTGGTCAGCGAGCCTGTCGATGTGAGGAGTCGCAATCAGTTCCGATCCGTAGCAGGACAAATCGCCGTATCCCTGATCATCGGTAAAGATGATGACAAAATTCGGCTTGTCCGCAAACGTGGAATTGCATGTTGTTCCAGCCAGCCATACGAGGGCGACGCCAACACCGAGCAGTCGTCTGTGCACGATTTCAAACCTGTCAAAGAGAGTATCAACTGGATTCGTGACCGGCTGACGAATCTGATGAAACGGTCAGGGCACGATGCTGCAGAGTGCCGATCCTGATGTGTGCCGATCCTGATGTGTGCCGATCCTGATGTGTGCCGATCCTGATGTGTGCCAACACCAAAGTGTCACTGCACCATCCTAAACGAAACGGATCCGCGTTGCGATGACACCAAAGTCAAATATCCAGCCGCTGAATCCGGCAGAGTGTCGCAGGTTAAGTTTGTACGACTTTACCGGAGAACGATGAGAGAAATCACAGTTCAACGCGCGGGATTCGATACTTCTGCGCCATCGCAGGACTCTTAATCACGGCAGATGTTCAATGGATGACGCGTGTTTGATCCCTCCCGTAGCGATTGAACTGTCGGGGACCGCGTTGAAGGCGTCACGCCGTGGCAGTGAATAGGACTCCTCTTCCTGAATCTCTATGATTCGATTGCAAAGCTCAATCACCATGTCACCGAGTGAACAACACGCCTGGTCTGCTTTATTGCGACCGCAGCAATGATGGGTTATCGCTGAGTGTTGAAGCCTGTCAGTCGTTGTCGGCGATCCTAATGCTCAGCAACTGCACAACACGGCTGTCGAAGTGAATGAAAGTCCAGCGGCAAAAGAACTGGAGGATTACGGAATGGCAAGCAACAGGATCAAGAATGCGGTCATCGTATTCGCAGTTCTCGCACAAATCGCAAGTGTCAATCAGCTCTGTGCGACGGAAGTTTCCATTTCGGACACGCGATGGTTCATTGATGGAAAACCAACCAATGCAGGAACGCCGTGTGAAGGTTTGCTGATGAACGTGCGAATGGTCAACGCTACGTTCGAAGATCGGGGACGAAATGAATTCGACACTGAGCAGAATACGACCGAGTTCATTCAGCAGATCTCAAACTACGTTGAGCACGGAATCAATGCGTTCACGCTGAATCTGCAGGGAGGAATGCCGGGTTATGAAGGCGCTGTGAATTCGGCATTTGATACTGACGGATCACTTCGCAAAGAATATCTGAATCGGATTGAACGAGTGATCCGAGCCTGCGATGAGCATGGTGCCGTGGTGATTCTTGGACTGTACTATCAGCGACAGTCAAAGATCCTGCGTGACGAAGCCGCGGTGCGTGCCGGCGTAGTGAACGCAGTCCGTTGGGTTGACTCGACAGGATACAGGAACGTGGTCATCGAGATCGCAAACGAGTACCCACACGGCGGATTCGTACATTCCGTGATTCGCCGTCCGCAAGGGCAGGCGTCGCTACTGCGGCTGGCAAAACAGACGGCACCGAGACTACTGGTCACAGCCAGTGGTTATGGTGATGGCAAAGTGCATGACGACGTGGCGGAAGCCTGCGACTTCCTGACGCCGCACTGGAACGGCACGAAACCCCAGAATATCGCAGCCAGAGTCACCGCCCTGAAGCGTTTCGGCAAGCCGATTGTATGCAACGAAGACGATAAGACCGGAACCGATGCTGTAGCGGCTCTGAAGGCTTCGGTCAAAAACGGCTGTGGATACGGGCTGATGCTCAAAGATCACAACCAGACGTTTCCATTTCAATTCGCCGGAGCGTCCGATGATCCTGAGTTCTATGCAGCCCTGAAAACGCTGGCGAAAGGAACTGTGGCAAGTCCATCATCGAAACCTGCCGCTCGAGCTACGACGTACTTTCCTCCGGCGGAATCTCAGGGTGGCTGGCGATCCGTTGAGAACGACGACGAAATTGAAATTGTCGGTGGCATGGACAAACAGAAGATCGCCGCACTGCGACAATGGCTGATGGCATCAGATCATCGTCCGTTTGCCGCCGTCGTAATTCGTCACGGCACAATTGTGCTGCAGGTCGAACGCGGCAACAGTGCGGTGACGGACTCGCGGCGCGTAGCGTCTGTTTCGAAAGCAATCTGTTCCACAGTCCTGGCCATCGCTTCCGAACGCAGTCAGCAGGGACTGACTCCAGGAAAGATGACTTTCGACGATAAGGCCTTCGACTTCATCCCGTGGGCCCAACCGCTCAGCGACCCTCGCAAGGCCGACATCACTGTGAAGCAGCTCCTGAATCACACGTCCGGAATTTGTCCCGAAGCAACCGGAGCTCCGAACGATGGTTCGTGGGACTACGTGCTCGGACACAGTGGCGACGAGCGAACTGCAAAGCTTGCATTCACGCCCGGCACTGGCTGCGGCTATTCAACACACGGTCTGGTACACGCATCGCTTGTATGCGAAACCGTGACGGGCAAACCTTACGATGAATTCGCAATCGAGTCGCTGTTTAAGCCACTTGGAATCGAGCATTGGTGGTTTCAATATTACGACGGAGGTAACGTCGGACGAAAGCCGTCGCACGGGCTCGGAATGCCAGCTCGCGATCTGGCGAGAATCGGGTATTGCATGTTGCGGGACGGACGCTGGCGGGACAAACAGGTGATTCCAAAATGGTTTGTCGAACAGACCGGCCAGCCATCGCACAGCGTCACCACGCCGGAGCTCCGGTGGAAACTGAATCCGGCAGTTTTCACGCTCGGCTGGGAATTACCCGCGAATCATTATCCCGACAGCAACAAGCACATCAATGGCATCCCTGCCGACGCTCGTTACAAACCCGGCAGCGGCGGGCAACTTCTCGCCTTCGTCCCCAGCCTCGACCTCGTCATCGCCCGCCAAACCGGCGCCAGCGGACAGTGGGACTTCGAAGAGTACCTGCGCAGAGCGTGCGATACGGTCATCAATGATCGCCAGGAATAGGAGGTCCTTGTCGATGCCATTGATGCAGTTATCTCTCGTTCGACAAGAGGCTGCCTTCTGTTCCGGACCCAAAGTGAGATGAATGAGACGAAGTCGAATCGCGGCTGTGAGTTGCGAAACGCGGGTCTCCGGTTTGCGAAACGTCGGTACATTATGCGACGCGCCGGTTGACGTTTGTATCAGCCCACGTGACTCGTGTTCCTCAATAATTATCTGCGTATGGATATTGCGAGGAACTGAGAGTGACCATTCACCTCCTCATTCGCCCCCAAAATGGACTTCACTTCTGCAGGCAGAACGTCGAACTCGCCGTCGTTGACTTTGGTCATGGTCCCGCCAGCCCTCCGCCAGAGGCCAATCCGTTGCGGGCGAGCAGAGAGCTAATCGATGTCTGTGCTAACCTCACATACTCCTCAACTTCTTTCTTTGCCTGCTGCCGATCAAGATTGTCCAGCGGCTCCCAGTCGGCAAAGTGCTGAACGGCCTCCAGGACGTAGCGCCCGACTTTATCGCTCAATGCCACAAACCAGTACTCGAAGAATTGCCACAGCTGCCCCTGCAAGACAGGAAACGGGTGAGCAGATTCCAGCAATTGATGAAACCTGATGCAGAACTCCACGAATTTCTGAAAGCCGATGATCGACTTATCCAGGGTATTCCGTTTGCTTTCTGATTTGGTGATGGAATTCGCAAACTGATCTCTGTTCCTGATGACCCGAATCGTGTCTCGGATCTTGAAACCACCTCGCATCCCGTCATCAAGAAACCACTGAAACGTTTCTATTTCAGGATCATTACACATCCATGTGGCAAGTCCGATGAACACCGAAAACAAGTAGTACGCTTTCTCTCGAGAATCTTCCGCTCCGTTGGCACCAAACTGCACCTGAACGCCTTCACCAGTCTCCAAACGCCTTCGAAACAACTGAGGAAGCAATAGGGGGTAATGACGCTCGTAATAGAGCCGAACGGCCGGGTGACTGAGGTCCTGCAACGCGCGATTCTTGAGTTCATCTGGCAGCGGATCCGGTAATGACTGAAGTGCACCGGCAATTTCCAGAATGCTGTAGTACTCGAGAAGATAATCGAACCAGTCTCGCTCTCGAATCAGACTACCACGAACGTACCCCGGGGGCGCAGAATGGTGGCGAAGCTTGGTGTGTAAGTTGGGGCTGTCGGTGCGAATGCACTTGTCGACCATGACTGATGCAAGAGTCGCATTCGTGCGTTCATAAAAAATGTCCGTCAACTCCGCCAGTCGCAGTATTGATTCGCTTTTCTCGCCTTCAAAATTCATCGGAGGATGCTCCTTAATGCAATCAGTGGAGCTGGGAAGTAGCGTGTCGGTTTGCAGACGGACAGATGGTCTGCATCCCGAAACAATTCAGGGAACGCCGGAGGGGGATCCTGTTCAAAAGGCCGATTGATGACGACACGTTCTTTGTTCGCATGAACGACAAGATCAGCGATCACAGTGTCCCTGGCGGGATCCGCTAAAGCCGATGTTACTGCCGCCCTGAAATCCTGAAGAACCGATGAACCCTCAGCCAACTCATCCACGAGAGGCGAACTGTGCAGGAACCCAGCAACGAAAAACCTGAGGAATGGCATTCCGCTCGATCCCAGCCTAAGCATCGCTGCCGGGCGTGAGCCGTTGTGAGCCGGGGCAAACAGGGCCAGGCTTGTCTTGCCAACCCACGAGTCTTTCAACTGGACGGCCATCGCAAGTGCCCAGCGTGAAATGACCGCACCCAGTGAATGGGCGACAACAATGACTTCCTCGTACGTGTCCATCGCGGGCAATTCAGGTGGCCTGGACGTTTCGGTTTTTAAATCTGCCGGCGCACCAAATACGCCAGTCAGAAATGAACGCAAGTCTGTGGCCAGAAAATAGATCGTGCCGCGGAGTCCATCATAGCCGTAGAAGATCAGGTCATATCCTGCCGCCTTCTCTTCGTCGGACAGCAACCGATCGAATTCGGTCCACGTCCCGGTCGTGTTGCCACCATATCCGTGGACAAACAGAATCGCTTTCTTTCGCGGTGACTTGCTCCATTTGATGGAAACTTTTTCGTTCGCAATTAATGGCGTCAGGTCATAATGAAAACTCATGTGCGATCTCCTGAACTATGCACAGTTGTTCCTCGTCTCATCCGCCGGTAAACAATTCCACTTCGGCATTCAGGTCACCAAACTCGCCGTAGTTGACTTTCACCTGTCGTTGAGGTCGTGAGTGATGTGTTGGTCGCGGCGTGTTGCAGTTTACTGGCGAAAGTTTGCAGTTTCGGATGTTGCTTGAAAAGCTCGTCTCGCAGCTTTCCCTGCTTCTTAACTCACTTATGGGGAATTCGATCTTTCCTGTGTCGCCGCGTGTCTCTCGTGTATAAGCAGTACTCTTCAAACAAACGACGCATCGTTTTTCGGTGCAAGGTCCTTGCGCCCCCAGTGCTCCCGCATGATGCAGGCACGGCACCCAGTTTGCACAATCCCGCAACCCCCCTGTCCAAATCTGCCTCCATTTCGGCTATAGTCATGTATCGCCCGCATATTGACAAATCACTGGTGTTGCGTGTTATTCCGTGAATCGATTGCAAGGCTGTCAGAACGAACATGGCGTGTATAACGAAACCAAATCATGACCGCCTGGCACATGTCGTCTTTTGTGTTGGCTACTGTGCCTTCGTCACAGCCATGACGATCCCACGAGTCGGTGCGGACGAACAGAATCTGGCAACCGCGACTTTTGTCGTGGTCAGCGATGCCGGGGCTCATTTGCGTGGAGAGAGTACGGTCCCACTGTCCGACCAGCCCATCCAGTCCTGCTTTGTCTTCGTTCCGCCAACCGATGCACCCAACTTCAGCAAGTATCCGCAAATGCGGCGTTGGCTCGACACTCAACCCAGGCACAGCAACGCCAGGCGGCATCAGTTCCGACTGGAAGCCGGAGAAATCGTGCCGGCTGCTGCAGTATTTCGGGTGGGTGACTCTCTAGACCGATGGCTGAATTCAGAATTCCCACTCTCGCTGGAGATGTTATCGAATCCACCGATCGGCCCCGATCCAGCCGTCATTAGAAGCTATACGTTCGGTAAAACAGAGGTGCTTCCCATCAGGATCTCCGCAGTTGCTCAGACAGATGCAACCGCGCACGCTCTCGTCTTAGACCACGAATTTGGCGCGGCATCGGGCAAGGACGGCAGAGTTGTGATCTCTGGTCTGCCTACCGGGATCGACATTCCGATGCGAATCTCGCTACCCGCGGCGGCTGACCAAATCCACTTTCAAAGCGACACGCTGGCGATCGAGAGAAACGGTCGGTTTACGCTTCGGCTTGATGGCGATAAGCAATTCCGAATTGTTGCCTCTCCGGTTAAGGACCATCCACAGTCTGCACAAGTTGAGTCAAGTGTCTTGCCGAATTGCGTGCGAGTGAGCGGCACAGTGAAGGATGGAAGCCAATTGCTGCTCCAGCCAGCCACTGTGTCCATTGGACTGGGGCCATGTTCGGAAGCGTGCGAGATTACGGTGAAAGAAGCAATTGAAATCCTGACGAAGCATCCAACCGTCAACGAAGTCGAGCTGCTGGGATGGCCGATCGCCACGGCAGAATGTCAGGAACTGATGCGTGGCATCGCAAGCATGCCACATATTACACGGCTCACTTTAATGGACCTCCGGATCGACAAGTCGATACTGTCTCTTGCGGCCCGTAGTCCTCACCTTCGTGAACTAGCCATCGACGGCCGTTGCCGGTTTTCTGAGACAGATGAAGACGATTTCGCGTGGGTATTCGACTCGATCGCCCAGTCGGAGAATCTGGAGCGGCTTGAGATCAGCCGACACACCGAGTTGCGTTGTCACGAAGTTGGACGCCTCGAACGCATGCTACGGCTAAGGCACCTGGCTTTCGATGGCCCGGTCGATCAGCCCTGCTTGGAAGGCATCGCACGACTTCGCCGCCTGGTATCGCTTGAATTGCCCGACTACGACCCTTCAGTCAGTGGAATCAAGTATCTGGAGGGATTCAAGAACCTGCAGCACCTGACGTGTACATGGAGCGACGTGAGAAAGCCAATCGGGCGACTCGAGTTATCGGAATTGAATTCCCTCACGATTCTGGCTGATCCGCGTTTCGTCAATTGGGAGGCCATCCAGTCGTTGCCGAAGCTCGAGGCGGTTCATGTACAAGATCGCGGGCCACTTACGATCAAGAATGCGCTGGGTATGAAATTCATCCCAATTCCAATGGCTGTGCCTGGAAGTCAACCGACCAGGATTTACATGCAGGAGGCTGAAGTGACTTATGAACAATATCGAAAGTTCAAGTTCGCTGCGGGACTGACGACCACGCAGGCCGAATTGATTCCATCGGATCAGCCGTTGTTCCCACAGGACTTTGACTGTTGGGATGATGTCGCGAAATTTATCGCTCAGCTCAATCAATGGGACACAAAGTACACCTACCGGATGCCAACCGAGGATGAATGGGAGTTCGCGTGCACCGGCGGAGTCGGCGCACCACCGGTGTCACGGACGGTATGCGAAGATCGTGGAAACACGAATCGCTGGACGCGTCAGTCGGAACCAAACCCGTTCGGACTTCATAACATGCTGGGCGTCTACGGCGAGTACTGTTCCGATCTGTACAACCGAAATGACGATCCTTCGTTGCGTTTGATTGCTGAAGGAAAGAACGCGAGAGTCGTTCGCGGCATGCGTCAAAACGCAGACAAGCCTGGCTGCTATCGCTATTCGAGCGACTATCGTTTTCCGGTTGCCCCCGGTTGTGGGCAAACTCCTCATTTAGTGATTGGTGTTCGTCTGGTTCTGGAGCCAAAGAAATGACGGACATCGTCCAGTGAGAGTGACTGCGGAAACGGCCTGCAGATGAATGTGTAAAGGCTATCGTCCAGGCCCATGGACTTAATACCCTGGCACTCTTTGCAGATGTCACTCTGCGAATTCCGGCATGGCAAGGTACTTAAAGCACGGAACCCGTTGTTGTTACGGTTATTCGCCTGGTTCGTATTGCGGTTGGGCAAACGCACATTGGCTGCGTTATGGTTGAGCGAGCACAGCAACTGATACGTGTCGGCCTGGATCGCGTGACCACACCACCTCATAAGTCAACGCTGGATGTCAGGCAAAGAGATCGCTGCAGTTGTATAAGTAAGTTGAATTTGCATCATCCACCGCTCGAATCAATTTGGCGAGCCCTCGGCGTCAGCCGTGTGGGTGTGTTTCCATAACAACCGAACGTCACAGGTGTGAATATCATGTCGGGGACGTTTATCCCGCACAGCCGACGCTGTGGGTTCGCCGATGTCGAAATCGCCTCGAATCGCGTCCTTCAGACAAGCCGACCGCGTGTGAGACTCAGTTCTGGTACGGCGTTCACCCAGACGACGAGCGGGAATTCCTGGTCAATCGTGTATTGGATCGCGTTTAGGACTGCCTGGTCGTCTGCCAGTTTGCGTTTCGATCCGGACTTTGTCCATCGCTTGTCGAGCGGCACAGTTTGACCATTACGATTGAGCTTCCGACTGCCGTAACTTTTGAAATCTCCGAGCAGCTTTTCCGGGTCTGGATCACCAGAAACGCCGACAACAAGATGGCAATGATTGGCCATAATCGCGACGGCAAAGAGAATCCATCGACGGACTTCGGCTGTCACCAGAAATTGATCCATCAAGAGTTCCGCCTGGACTTTTGTAAGTCGAACCGAGGACGCTTTCTGAAGGGACGCGGCATGGGCTTCGAGTGCCCGGACATTCGCATCGTATTCAGTCCCTGGGAGGTTGTGCCGCACGGTCGTGCCGTCATCGCGTTTGATGTCGCTGACAAATCCCCTTTGATCCCCCGGCAACCACGTGCCGTATGTTGTCCATGTCAGAAACCAGTACCGATCGCAATGCATGACAAAAAACCTCTGGGAAGTCCCCCAACGCGGCGAGCCCACGGCGTCAGCCGTGCAGGTCCAATCTCTTGTAGATTTCGAAACGAGAATCCTCCCAGATCACCGGCAAGTGCGCTCAAACCCCACAGCTTACGCTGTGGGCTCGCCGATGTGAGAGTGATCTTCACAATCGAAACAGCAAAGGAAACCACCCCTGAAATAAAAATGGTTCTTGTCCAGTCGCAAACCCGGCGAGCCCACGGCGTCAGCCGTGCGGGTGTGTTGTTCTGTCAGTTTCGGAACGAGGATACGCTCAGGTAACCTGCAGGGACGTAAACCCCACAGCTTACGCTGTGGGCTCGCCGATGTGAGTGTGATCATCACAATCGAAACAGCAAAGGAAACCAACCCTGAACCGAGAATGGTTCTTGTCCAGTCGTAAGCCAGGCGAGCCCACGGCGTCAGCCGTGCGGGTTCGAATTTCTGTCAGTTTCGGAACCACGAGACACCACAGGTGATCTACAAGACCCCTGACCCCACAGCTTACGCTGTGGGCTCGCCGGGCGCGTGGTCGTAATAAGTTTTCGAGATCACCACCATTGATTCGCCGTTTCTAACTCTTTGCCCCTTTTAGCTTTTCTCATACCTCGTCGGCAATTCAAAGTTGTTAGGGGAAATCTGTAGATTCAAGGTGTTTTCCAGGGGAGCCGCTGAAGTTCGAGTCGAAGTTGGAATGATGCGCGCACAGACTGCATGTTGGTCGTAGCGACATCGGAGCGGCTTGGCGGTTTTAGCATTGCACGTCTTCCTGCATGCCACGCTACCGGGTCAAGGGCGAAGCCCTTGTCAGGCAAACAGTTCGTTCACGACCTTGCCGCCTTCAGGTCCTGTGAGTCGGTGGTCGCGGCCTTCGTGCCAGAACGTCAGATCATTAGCTGGCAAGCCCAGGGCGTGCAGGATAGTCGCGTGCAGATCTCGAAAATGCACTTTGCCTTCGACGGCTCGATCGCCTGTGTTGCTGGTCTTTCCGTGAACATGGCCTTTCCTCACCCCACCACCGGCCAGCCAGAACGTGAAGCCGTTTGAATTATGGCCGGTTTCATCTTTGCCGTCGTTGGGAGTTAATCCGGGCCGCCCAAATTCGCCCCCCCAAACTACAAGCGTGTCTTCCAGAAGTCCGCGTTGATCAAGGTCCTGCAATAATGCAGCGATTGGCGCATCAACCGTATCGCAATTCGCCTTCAGGTCGCGACGATGGTTCTTGTGCTGGTCCCAACCGCCGTGATTCACTTCAATAAACCGAACACCGGCTTCTGCAAAGCGTCGTGCCAAAAGGCACTGGCGACCGAAGTCGGTTGGACGACACGTGCCAATCTGCAGTTTCCTGCCAACGCGATACTGTTCGAGAGTGTCCTGCGTTTCATCCGACAGGTCCAGAAGTTCCGGAGCCGACACCTGCATGCGGAAGCCGAGTTCCATGGACTGAATCACGCTGTCCAGCTTGTCATCACCGCGTCGTTCACCCAGGTGCCTTCGGTTCAGCGCTTGTACAAAATCCAGTTGTCGGCGTTTGGCAGCCAGTGGCAAATGATCGCTGCCAACATTGCTGATGGTGGCGGCTGACATGTCTTCGCCGTTGACTCCGATTGGCGTACCGTTGTAAATCGAAGGCAGGAAAGCACTCGTATAGATCGAGCTCTTCGATGTGTTCAGACTAACAAATCCGGGCAGGTTCTGATTTTCCGTTCCTAAACCATAGTTGATCCATGAACCAAGACTTGGACGCTTGCGAAGACGCTCGCCGGTATGCAGCTGCAAAAACGATTGAGCGTGAATGCCCGTGTCTGCGTACATGCCGTTGATCACGCAAAGTTTGTCGGCATGTCTGGCGGTTTCGGGCATCAGCTCCGAAATCCAGAGGCCGCTGTCGCCATGTTGACGAAAGCGGGCAACGGAACCGGGGTGCGGCTTTTTGCCCGTTTGCGGCTTATAGTCGAAGGTGTCCATCTGAGCGGGCCCGCCGCTCATGCAAAGAAAGATCACTCGCTTCGCAGTCGCTGGCAGTCGAGGTGTTTGTGGAGCCAGATTGCCTTGTCCGGCGGCTGAGGCTTGCCCCGTGGCCGACGCTAACCCCGTGGCAAATGCTTGCTGTGCACAAAGGCCCTGAAGAGCCAGAAAGCCAAAACCGCAGCTTGCAGATTGCAACATGCTTCGTCGTGAGTGATTCATGGTCATCAATCTCAATCCACGTAACGGAATTCATTCGTGATCAGCAACGCCTGACATAGACTTGCCCATGCCCGTTCTTCTGAGCCCAATTCATTTTGTGTCAGACGCAGAAATTCATCGGCCAGCTGAAGTTCTTCCGGCGTCGCATTGCGACCCAAAGCCCGCTGCCACGCAAGACGGATTCGGTCGTAGTTGTCTACTTCCGTTTTCGTCACAACAGCGGCCAGATGTTGAGACTGCTCAATCACAAACGGATTGTTGTACAGATGCAGTGCCTGGTTAGGCACGGTACTGACATCTCTTTTTCCGATTACGGCTGTGAAATCGGGCAAATCAAATGCTGCAAGTTCCGGCGGTGGCGAGCTTCGCAGATAGCACAAATACACGCTGCGGTGATGACTGGGTTCATGCAGATTACCGGCAAGGTTGACCAGAATGTCTCGGTGCCGAACAATCGAGCCATCTGCGGGATTTAAGTCCAGCTGTCCGCTGGCTTTCAGGATGCTGTCCCGCAGCGTTTCGGCATCCATTCTCCGGCGCACATGCCGCGTCAGCAACGCGTTGGCTGCGTCGGCTTTGAGCAGCGTTTCATCCGTATCGCTGCTCAGTTGATAGGTTCGGCTGAGCACGATGTTTCGAATCATCGTCTTCATCGACCAGCGTTCGCTGACAAATCGTATGGCAAGATGGTCCAGTAGCTCTGGATGAGTTGGACGTTCGCCGTAAACTCCGAAATCGTTGGGCGTGCGAACAATGCCTTCACCAAGCAGATGCTGCCAGATTCGATTGACCATCACTCGTGCGGTGAGTGGATGGTCCCCGCGAGTTAACCACTGAGCCAATTCAAGACGTCCGCTCTGCTGTGGATTGATCGCAGGAATATCAGCCGACTCGAGCCGACATGCTGTCAGAAAACCGCGAGGCACAGCGTCGCCCAGTTTCTTAGCTTCGCCTTTGATATTCAGTTTGCAGTCTGCTGGCTTCTCTGAATCACGAACTCCCATTGCCAATGGCGTTCCAACGGGCCACTTCGACTTTGGAATCGGCTTTGAAATTCCAGTGTTGGATTCCAGCACAAGCACCGTTTCAACAAAATCTTTGGGCGGCGGCACATGGGCGGCCGCTTTGAGAACGTGCAGATCCGTTTTCGGAGCCGTGAGGCCTTCATTTGCAGCAGAGCCCCACATCGTTTCAGAACTGGTGAAGATTCCGGCGATGGCGTAATAGTCGCGAGTCGGCACGGGATCGAATTTGTGATCGTGGCAGCGTGCGCAGGCCACACTGATTCCCATGACTCCGCTGCCAATGACATCGATTTGGTCAGCCACAACGTCCATGTCGAAGTTGTCATTCATCGCTTTGGCAGGTTTGGCGGCCATTGCCAGAAAACCGGTGGCAATCACATGTCGATCGTGCTCAGCATCAGTCTCCGCAGGTAACAGGTCACCGGCGATCTGTTCGATCAGAAATCGATCGTATGGTGTGTCAGAATTGAACGCCTCAATCACGTAGTCTCGATACCGCCACGCATGAGGAAACGTAGGATTGCGACCAAGTCCATCGTTGCCGTTTGATTCTCCATAGCGGGCAACATCCAGCCAGTGTCGCCCCCAGCGTTCGCCATACTGTGGACTCGCCAGAAGTTGATCGACAAGTTCTTCAGTGGCCTTTTCACCATGCTGTTCATAGGCTGTCACAAATTCGTCAATGTCTTCAAACGACGGAGGAAGTCCCGTCAGGTCAATGTAAAGACGCCGCACGAGCGTTCGTGGAGCGGCATCCTGATTGGGTGTTAAGCCAGCAGCTTCGATTTTTGCCAGCACGAAGTTATCCAGCGAATTTCGCAACCATGCGTTGTCCTTTACGTCTGGTATTGTTGGATTCTTTGCGGGTTCGAATGCCCACAACGCTTCCGCATCATGGGCGGCAGCTTCCTTTGCCATGGCTTCCGTCGTGCGAGGATCCGGTGCGCCTCGTGTGATCCATTCCGCAAAATCGTTGATGACTGCTTCCGGTAGCGGCTCTTCAGGAGGCATCTGAATGCCATCGTAACGGAGCGCCTGCATCAGCAAACTCTCGTCGGGCTGCCCGGCCACGAAAACCGTTCCAGCTTCGCCGCCCTGCAGTAAACCATCGCGGCTGTCGAGCAAGAGTTTCCCGCCGACTTCCTTCGAACCTGCGGAATGGCATTCATAACAATGCTTGACTAACGCCGGTCGAATTTTAGTTTCAAAAAATTGCACATCAGCTGCTGTTAACTGAGGCTCATCACCAGCACAGGCCTGACTGAACATCAGGGTGGAGACAACCAGAAAAATTGTCTTTGTGGCAACTTGCATCGGGTGGTCAACACGTGGAAGGAAAATTGGCGGGCTCAGATTATTGCCAAAACTGGAACCAAAAGTAAACCTGTTACCGGGGATTCAGGTAAATCTGGATACCATCCCCCAGTGCAGCATCAGCCTCGAAACTGCTGATGACTTAGCTGCTGCAATCGCGGCGTCTTGATGAGAGGCGGCTGCGTTGAAAGGTCGAGGCAGAGGACCGAAGCTGTGTCCGCAGGCTTGGATTGCCGGACGTTCCGGTGACAGTGCGGCGTTTGAAAAGCATCTGACCAAATCGATTCAGCATTTTGAGAAAACGGCAATCGCCCCCCACCTGCCACAGGATGTGATCGCCCTTTCCCCATCGCCGATGAAGACAACGACCTGAAACTCGTAATGCTCAACTGAGGGCTGCAGAATAGAAATGCATTCAAAACCGGGACTGACTTTGACATGCGTCAGGGCCACCCGAAGTCTGTTTTCGTCTAACACGCCCGTCGCCGCAAAGACAATGGACAGGATGACAGGATCAACAGGATGCCTGACTGAAGTTTCAGCATTCTCCTGTCAATCCTGTGATCCCGTCCCAATACAAATCTCGGGGGAGAGAGCCCTCGGCAAGGCAGCGTACTTTGACGCGGGTTCGAACAGCCGCTCGGAGGAGAAATGGTCGCTGAGGTGCAGATCGCTGTTCGGATGCGGGAAGTCCGTTCAGACTTTTTTCGAGCACGGGGGACAATCGCAAAGTGAATGGACAGGATGACAGGATCAACAGGATGCCTGACTGAAGTTTCAGCATTCTCCTGTCAATCCTGTGATCCCGTCCCAATACAAACCTTGGGGAGAGAGCCTGGGTAAGGCAGCGTACTTTGACGCGGGTTCGAACAGCCGCTCGGAGCAGAAATGGTCGCTCCGTTGGTCGCTGAGGTGCAGGTCGCAACCTCGGCACAAATCGTCTCGGCTGAATCTTGCCACCCCGTGTCTCAGCCTCTCAGGTCATTCGATCTGGGAGGACCTTTAAGGCATTAGCAATGCCTTTGATGGGGGCCCATTCTACTGTCCGAATCAGAAGGAAGAGGCCATTGCCGATTGTTTACCCAGGGAACAAGTCGGCTCCGAGTCCCCGCGGTCTGGTTTAACTTAGCAGCCTATTGAAGAACGGGACTGGCTCGAGCAGGAGACCTTAAAACACAATGGTTTCCCGTAGTCCTGTGTGCCGTCCCGATTTTTCAACGGACAGCGGCGATCTGCTTCACTTCGTGGTCGGCTTATGTAGCTCGTCACAGAGACTCAGGGCTTTCAACGCTTCGGCCGTCGCGATGTATGTGGTGAAGTGATAGTTGCCACGATACAGCGAATGCATCCACCAGCGGCCGCTTTCTCGCTGTTCGCGTTTGAGCCACGTGAGGCCGCGTTGAATGCGATCATCCGACGCGGCCACTCCGCTCTGTCGCAACAGAACGACAGCCAGTGCGGTCATGTACGCATCGCTTTCCGGGGAGGCAGCATCAGGAAGGCTGGTGATAAGATTGACGACCGTGTCGCTCATCTCAAAGTGCCAGTCATTCACGGCCGACAGATCACGAGTACTCCAGCCGCCGTCTTCGTGCTGCCTGGCTGTCAAAATCGCCATCGCAGCCTGCCGCTCGTCTTCCGAAACAACATCCGGCAGATATGACGCCAACTGAAGTTTCAGGATGCGATCAAAGTCGTTCGCCGGTTCTGCCGTGCTGAACCACTCTTTCAATCGATCGACTCGCGCACGCAGGTCCTGATCGGATAGTTTGTCGAGCCACCCCGGAGCCGCGGTGATCGCACGCGCTGCCTGCAGCGACAGTTCAAAATCTGTTGTGATATGCGGAATCTCGACCTCACCGTGTGTCACAAACGAACCGTCTTCGGATTGATGCGCAAACATATCGCGCAGTGCACGATCCGTCGGTTCGGTGGTCGATTCGCTCAGATGCTGATCCCACACGGCCAGACCGAGAGCTCGCCAGACGGAAGTAAATGTACCGGGATAATAAACGTGTCCGTTCTTATCCGTCGGGGTGAGGGTCGTTATCTCTTTCGGAACGGATTGTGCAAAGTTGTCTCGAACCTCCTGACTAGGCGGACCGAACAGAGGGCTCAATGCAGGACGCTCTGTCATGTACGGCCCCGTCGTGTGGCAGTTGACGCACGTTCTCTCCCGCACCCAGCTGACGGCACCGTCTTCCAGATAGGCGACCGCTGCTTTCACCGATGTCTCACCAAACGAAGTTACTCGCGGTTCGTCGGCGGAAGGAATCGGCACACGGATATCCCCCGATTCATACTGAAACTCCAGCGCCCGCTTCTGCTGTGCGTGCACAGGATTTTCCAATGAAATCCCGATCCACAACGCGACACCCAGAACGCTGATTCGTCGCACAGAAAAAGGATACCGTCGCGCTTCACTCACCATGAGGGTCTCCGGCAAAGGATCATGTCGATCATCCATACTGAATACAAAGTCGATGTCAGTCAGCTTTGAAGTCACCCCGAAAACGAACGGCGACCGCACCAATGAGCTTACGCGAGCGAACGAGAAAAAAACACCAGCTCGACCCCTAAGAGACACAAGAAAGAAAACCACAATTCAGAATTGACAACAGAAAACGGAGAAAACGGGGTCAGGTCTCTTTGCTTTGCGTTTCTACTGTTGTCCTGCTAGACTTTCGCCATGGCACGCACGAAACGCATTTGTCCGGCTGGTGAAGTCTTCCACGTTCTGAATCGAGCGGTGGCTCGGCTGACGATTTTTGAAAAGCCCGAAGACTATGCCGCATTCATGTGCGTTGTGCAGGAAACGTGGGAAATCGTGCCACTTCCAATTTATGCGATGGTGGCAATGCCGAATCACTGGCATTTTGTGGTCCGGCCCGAGACCAGCGATCAGGTCAGTGAGTTCTTCCGTCGACTGACTGTCATGCACACGATGCGCTGGCATGCTCAATACAAGACCGGCGGGACCGGCCATTTGTATCAGGGGCGTTTCAAGTCGTTTCCTATCCAGTCAGACCGACATCTGCTGACAGTCATGAGATACGTCGAACGGAATCCCGTACGAGCCAAATTGATTGACCTCGCCGAAGAATGGCAATGGGGTTCCGCTCATGCTCGCCGAGGACCTGCAGACGAACGTCGATGGCTGGCGATTCCCGATGATCCCCCATTGCCGCGTAACTGGCGTTCATGGGTGAACAAGGTCGAGACGGAGGCTGAGTTGAACGCACTTCGCATCAGCGTGAAACGCGGCCTGCCGTTTGGCGATAATCGATGGACAAAAAGCTGCGCCCTTCGTCTCGGGCTCGAATCCACAACTCGCCCAAGGGGAAGACCAAAGAAAGAGACCTGACCTCTTTGCCACTTCTTGATATTGGGCGACAATTACGTTAAGCAGAAGTTGCAAAGACAATCCGTAATTCCCAGAAATCTCTGCTGAGTTGCATCGAAGGGGGCGCAGCCAGATGTCCGACCTGTCGATCCGCTTGTCAACCATTATTCAGAATCCCCAAGGCATTAGTGATCTGGAACTAATGAAAGCCTGGAGCTTGGCAGTGAACCAGGGAGTGGCAGAGAGCGTCCGAAATACTGAACGGTCTCTGGTTCTTTCGTGTCTCCAAAGAATGTCAAGAACCCAATGCGGGTTCGAAAATCCAATCTGCATTTCAAGTAGTTGGGGGATTCTGAACGTGGTCCATCTTCAGGGCTTAACACGCATGTGGACCAACGAGGACTGCAGGGTGATTGCCAACACTGTCGGTGGGCCGAATTTGCCACTCGCCACTGCAACGATTCGTGCTCTTATGTGCGAACTCCGACCTCTGTTTCCTTACGCAATGCCACAACTGCAACAAATCTGCATCGGTCCGCGCGTCCTCATAAAGTATGGCGACAAGAAGTTGTTTCCTTTACGCGGACTTGCATATTTGTGCTGCCTGGTGAACGAAGCCTCCATAGTAGTTGGGGATGCGATTCGAATGGAATCTCGAGACATCGTAGGTATCTGGCGAGATTCGAACGGAGTCGAAAGAGACTTGCTCCGTAAATGTGAAGATCTGCTTCGGAATAGTCCTTAAGTGTTATGTTTTTTTTGATTTTGAGTTTTTGGCCGAACTGAGAATGCAGAGATTTCGGTCTGGACACGTGCGAAGAAAGTGAGGGAGGATTAAAACGGGTCAGGACTCTTTTCTTGCGTTGCGGAGACGTTTTTGACTATGGGCGAATGAAGTCGCGAGTTGGCAGAGTGGAATCGATATGTGCGTCGTGTGCGTCGGCATATTGAAGAAAGGAAAATTCCAGCTCTGCGGCCCACGCGTTCAGTATGAAGTGGTCGAAAGCACTGCGTCCCGGTTCTGCTCGACCGGCGAGGGTGTTTCCGGTGGAGTGAGAAACGGCCTGGCGGCCCCCCAGGGAGGTGGTTTGCTGGAAGCACTATTGCTTCCCGACGGCTTCGCTGAGGAACGACCGAACGGCATCCGACATCCGAGGTCAATCAAAAACACCTGCCCCGTTTGCCGACCCCTGAACCCGTTTGCCCCCCGTTTGCCGACCCCTGAACCCGTTTGCCCCCCGTTGGCCGACCCTTCAACCCTGTTCTTCTTCGATCTCCCTGAGCTTGTAGATCAGGGCTCGGCGGCTGATGCCCAGTTTTTTGGCGGAGTGGGTACGATTGCCGTCGCATTCCTGCAGCGTGGCCAGGATGGTGGCTCTTTCCACCTGGGACAGGCGACCGGTGTCGGGCGGGGCGTCGCTGATTTTCACCGCGATATTGGCGGGAAGATGTTCGGGCATGATCACGTCGCCCTGGCACAGCAGGCACGCTCGCTGAATGGCGTTCCGCAGCTCTCGCACGTTTCCGGTCCACGCGTGAGTCAGCATGGCCTGCGATGCCTGTGGAGACAGCCGTACCTGGCGATTGGCAAACTGACTCGCGAAATGCCTGGCCAGCGGAAGGATATCTTCGCCCGGTCGGTCAGCGGCGGCACGATCAGTTCCACGACGTTAATGCGGTAATACAGATCTTCTTGAAACCGGCCTTCGTTGACTTCATCCAGCAGATTTCGATTGGTCGCTGCAATCAGACGTGTGTCGACCTTCACAGAACGATCGTCACCGACGGGCGTGACCTGTTTTGGCCTCGTTGCTCGCAGCGGTTTTGGCTGCATCTCCAGCGGCATCTCACCGATCTCGTCCAGGAAACAAACTGCCGCCGCTTGCCGTTCGAAACAGGCCCATGCGTTCTGCAAAGCCCGGTAAAAGCCCCTTCTTGCTGACCAAACAGCTCGCGCTTTCAATTAGTGTCGCTGTCAGGCCGGCAAGTTGGTCGCCACCAGAGAATGCGACGCTCGCTGAGCTCCATTGATGAATCAGCAAAGGCAATCCAGTTCTTTGCCAACTCCTGGGCCCCTGAATCAAAATCGCGGCATCCGAAGGCGCGACGACGGCGGTGTTTCGAGCAGTTGCCGCATCGCGCGGCTCGAAGACGAAGTCAGCCGGCACTTCCGGCGGCGGCTTTCCCAGGCTGCTGTTAACGCACCCGAGGTCAATTCCAGGGCATCAAAGACGACCGTTTTCAATTCATTCAGCAGATCAATGGGTTTGACGGGTAATCGTCTGCTCCACTTTTTGACGGCGGCCACCGCCTGCCGCCTGTAGCATAGGCGGTGATCAGGATGACCGGAGTCGACGGAAGCTGTTCTCGAAGTTGTGGTAACGCGTCGATGCCACTGATCCCGGGCAAACGCACATCCAGCAAAATCCTTGTCCGGAGCCTGCGATGCGATGAGTGTCAGCATCTGTTCTGCCAGACGGCGCTCAACGATCGTGAATCAAGGTCTGGAAGAACCCCCGATCAGCTTTCGCTGAGACGGTTCATCATCGACAATCATCAGGACATGATTCGTGGCGGCAGTCTTCATGTTAATTTCTGTTCTCTTGTCAATTCACGGCGTCGTATGGCGACGCCTGCTTCTCTTACAGCCGCAGCGACTTCGCTGCACTGCGGATTCCGTCGATCCAGAAGATTGCTCCTGCCAGGTTCCCCGATTTGTAGCCGACGGTCCAGTCATGAGCGACCGCAATGCGACGAACCAATCGATAAACCCAGACCGGTTCCGCCCGGACGTTTCGTCACGTAAGGTTCAAACAGCGAATCAATGATTTCGTCAGCCGCACCAGTCCCTGATCTGAAACTTCCAGGCGAAACATTCCCCACTTGCCCGGACTTCGACAGCGATACCGCAATGGAACTTCCTTCCGGCGCGAAGGCGATGGCGTTTTGCAGCAGGTTGAACAGTACCTGTCGTAACTGGTCTCGATCAGCCAGAACGGTTGTCGGATCATTCAGACCGGAGGTTTCCAGCACCAGGTTGCGAGCGTCCAGATCCGACTGAAGCAGCGTCTGCAGTTCCTGGAGTAGTTCTCCGACCGCGACCGGTTGAACGCTGGCTTCCGCCTGTCGAGCAAACGCCAGGGTACTGGTTGATTCTTGCAGTGACGCGGTCACACTCTTCCAGCACCGCTTCCGCCTGTTCCTGTTGATCGTCGCTGGGCAGGCCCGGCACCACCAGTCGCTGAGATCCGGCGCGAATGAGCTTGGCGGGTTCGAGTTTCATGGGCCAGTCCGGCGGCAGCCTGTCCGAGTTCTCGAAGATGCCGAGTCTCGGCTGTCCAGCAGACGCGTGGTTCCTTCGGATTGAGCCAGTCGCACGGTGGACTGCCACACAGAACCGGCGGCCAGCAGCAACGGCGTTCCCATCACGAAAATCAGAAGACGATTCCGAGCTTCCGCTGCATCTGTGTCCACGCGCCGCCGTGCGATCCAGCACAACAATCGATCGGAACGAATCCGTGGCTGCTCGCGCCCCGCCGCTTCCAGGAAAAACGTCGTGTGCCATGGCCGGAGGATCATTCTGCACCGTGAACGCGCTCGCACAAAAAACAGCGTGTCACCCTGAGCATGTTCGCCGACAGGCAGAGCAAGTCGACCAGCGAACGGTCTCCCGAAAGGTAGACATCTTCTTCGTTGTTATTCACAACCAGTGCGATCGCGAACACATTTTCGACCGAGCGAGAACTCCCAGAGTTTCCGGCAACTGCTTCTGTACCGACGGCGAGAACCAGCGATGTGACTGCACGCTGCTGCCGACCGTCAGACACCGCTTCCGCCTGAACAACAGGGCACCATCGATCAGCGCGCACCGGTGAACGCGCCAGTGCAGCGCCCAGACGGCGAACATCGACCACAGCACAAGAACGAACGAAAGCCCAATGATTCTTGCCCGAGAATACGATCCTGGTTCACTTTGCATCGGTCACTTTCACATTCGCGTTCCGATCTTCTGCGATCGTGCCATCTTTGAACCGCCTGAGGCGTTCAAACACTCTTCGTCGCATGACCGTTCAGGAACGACCGCGCGTCCTTTCTGCTTTGCGTTTCGTCCGCCGACTCCCTGAAGCGGAATTTCCCGAACCGCCGCTGCCCGGCCCGCGGCCGCACCGGCTCCTCCTGCCCCATGTCGGGACCTGTTGAAGTGGCGATGGTATTGAATTCGGCCTGAGTCAGAAACTGAGCTTTGTACGTGGCACCCTGCGAAGCGATCTGTGACGCAAACGCCCGTAAATGGTTGTGCGATCCCTGCAGCAAATGTGCAAGAACCTGGCCGACCTGAGGACCAGGGGGCCTGAGATAACGGGCCGGTTCAGGTCAGCGATATCCATTTCTTCAATCTTCAGCTCCGACCATCAGCGAGTCCAGAGGGCTTCGCGAACCGGCGGCAACCAGTGTCGCATAAAGCTGCTGATATTCCGGAACCGTGAACACTCCGGGCGTCTTATTCAGACTGACAGAAGCCGTTCCCCCGCCGCTGCAGCAATCGCTCCAGCACTGCATGTGCTGGCCTTCTGAACGTGAGATATTCTGGAAGACGGGCGAAACCCGGTCTTCGCCAGCTGCGTAGACATCCCGAGCCAGCTTTTCTTCTTCCCACATTTTCAGCAGATTCAGACCACCGACATTCGAAACCACCGCGCTTGGGAATTCTGCCCGACCAGACCTCCATGCTGCGGTCCTCGACCGACACTATGAACTCTGAACATTTCGCCCCTGTTTGCCATGGCCTCCTCGCCCGCCCTGCGCAGTGACATCCGCAGCGCAGCATCAGTAACAGCCGCTGGAGCGGCTGAAACTCATGAGTAGATTCTTCATTTCAATCCCCTTCTGAATGGTTCGTCACAGCAAATCCGTTTCGACACCAATACGCATTCAACAATGCAATTCTGGTACCGACTTGCCGAAGCGGAGGCGAAATCGGAGCGTGAACGAATCGAACTCCGCGAATTGAAACGAAGTGGTGTGCCGCCGGTGGAAGACACTTCGCGTCAACTCTGCATTCCGTGCCTGGCCGTCAGCCAGCGGCGCGCAGATTTTCTGAAGGTTTGGGACAGGGCGACGCCGGCGATCTGCCGATCCCGCGTGTGCCGCCTCGTCTCTGCATTGAAAACATTCGCAAAGCAGGATGTCAGAGTTCCGTTAGCGAAGAACCCGCAACAGTTTCTCCCGTGGGCCGATCGGCACGCAGATTGCGACGCCTGGACTCGTGCCCGCTCGCGTGGGAGCTTTCAGGATTCAGCTTAATAAAGAAAATCAATGAACAGGATCATCATGCTGGCCGTCGTCACGTTATTTCAGGCGCTGTCGCAGTCACCTACAAAGATGCGTCGTGCGACAGGTCGTCGGATGTATCCGATGCCGGCGATGGCAAAGTCGCGTGTCCTCTGTGCGCCAGGCTTGCGGGCGACGCGGCAGGTCACGGCGAGGACCAGGCGGCAGGAAAACCTGGCGGCTGCCAGGCGGGGCAATGTCTCGCTGCCAGCCAGTCTGGTGAGTGCGAGCCAGGCAAATGTTCGGCCGCTGAATGCGGCGGCAAATGTGTCGCAGACAACACCCGCAACGCTGACTTTGGCAGAGCTGGCTTCCGCAAAGCAGTCCCCCCTGAGCAAAGCCTGCTCGGACGATTCTGTCGCATGTCCGTTCTCCGCGGGCGATCAGGCTGCGACCACCACCTTTAATGACAGCGGCCCCGAAATGCGAATTCTGCAAAGACGGTTGTCAGGAAAGTCACACCAGCTGTGCAGAAGCAAAGGAAGTCACGGCAACATCCGCAGCCGCATCCAACACAGCGGAAAGCCCGGGTCTGGTCTGGTCACGGCCCTGGCTCTGGTCGAGGCATGATGCGAGGTACGCCGGTGATGCTCAGCATCAGAAGGATCACGAAGACTTCTTCTTCCTGATTGAAAACAAAGACAAAATTCGCCGCACCGTGAAGGAGCTGCCGGACGGTTTTGAATCAGTCACCGAATCGGATGACCCCAAAGTGACAGAAATGCTTGCAGGTGCGTCGCGGCGATGTACGTTGACTGGAGAACTCCAACCCGATCCGTGTGCGGGACCCTCTTTTCGAGCCGTCTTTGCCAACGCCGACAACGTCAAAATGAACGTTGAACCTACCGAAAAAAGGAGTGCGCGTCACCGAAACATCAAAGGACAGCTACACTGTGAGGTTCTGCACGAACACGCCAAAGTGGTTTCGCTGTGGATCAAGAACGGCTACGCCGAACTCCCCAGGAACCACGCCGCCCCGGAGAAATAAGCTTCGCACAATCAATAAAGGGGCGACCAACAAAGGGGCAATCAACAAAGGGGAAATTCTGATATTCCCCTTTAGAGATGCCTCTATTGCGCCTTCAATCCCCATTTTTTTGTCAGACACATCGCCACATCCACCATCCGCAATTCTGCAGCCTTTGCGTCGTTGTGCAGCCCGGCTTCAACGGCGATCTGATGCATGGCGTCGAGCGCGTCTTCCGGACTCTTTGCCGTGTGCAGCACGGACAGCAGTCGAGACTGATACTCAGCCAGTTGCAGACGATCATTCGTCATCGTTGAACCTCACTAACGATGGATCGGAGTCGGCGGAAATCGTCACGGAAACCGCCTACAGCCGCCACATCGGTGATATCAATCGTGCCATCCATGCGTTCGAGAATCACAGCCTGCACATTGGGACATCGCCGCAGGACTTCCGGCAGCGCGGCGAAGACTTCTTCCGGCACAAGACCATCGTGGGTATCCCGGCGAACTCGCTGACCACTGCCCTGCGGATGTTCGCGTGCGTGAACTGCCCGATACGTGAACTGCCCGATACGTGCAGTTCACGCACGCGATGGGGAATTACAAAGGGGACATTCTACTTTATCTAATAAGTACAATGCCCCCTTTACAGATCCCCCCTTTACAGATTCCGGCAGTAACCTGTGAGCAAAAGAATTCTCGCAAACGTGGTATCTTCCGGGGCAACGCGTTTTCTTGTTTGTGAAGCATTCGGCAATCAAGCTATTCAGAATTTTCTTGCTGGCTTACCAGAGGCGAGGGACTGGCACCAGCTTTGTACGATTCTTTTGGCCTCGACGTTGCACTGCGGATTTACATTTGCCATATTGATTTGACTGGATAGCTTAGTCGCTGATCCGTCCGCGATGTTCTGGAGTCAAAGATGTCACGTATAGTGTTCCTTTGTGTTGCGTTTGTTCCAATTTGCCTCATGGTGGGCACTGCGACAGCACAGCAGTTGCGGTATCAGATTAAGCCGGATCAGGTGGTGGCGTACAAAGTCACTATCACAGCCGCAACTCCTGCATCGACGGACACAATGCAGGGTGTTATTTCCTTCAAGGGTCTGCAGACACAGGGGGAAACACTGACGCTGCAATACAGCGGCGGCCTGAAAAAAACTTCCAGGTCAAATAGCGGAGGTAGTGGCTCATTTGGGGCTGGCAGAGGTGGTTTCGGCGACTTTCCACGAAGTCCATTCGATCAGCCGGATTTTCGGGGACTGGTGCAGTCGACGAATACGATCGTGATGAGCGACCTGGGCACCGTGAAGAATCTCCGGGGGGATTCACAACTTCCCTATTTGCTTGGCAACCTGTGTTTGATTCCATTCGAGCCACTACCAGACGACGATAGCAAAGAGTGGCAAGAAGAGAATGGATTGACAATCACATCCGCTTCCAGATCGAATTCCCGCTTTGGTCCGCGATTCGGTCCATTTGCTGAAAACAATGTGGAAGAGAAAAAGACAGGGGGCGGCGAGACGGTTGCTTACCGGATAGAGAGTGAAAATGAGGGGAAAGTGACGATCACCAAGACTTACACTCTGTCGTCGCCATCGGCTACAGCAAACGACACGGGTTTAGCGATGCAGGGATCCGGAAGTTATGTGTTCAATCGAGTTGAGGGAATTCCGGAGTCGATGGAGATGACTTTGAATCTCAGCGTGACAAGTAATAGCTCGGAAATCAAGATCCCAGTGACTGTTGCATTCACGCGAATGAACGATGAGGACCTTGCCGCCCATCTGCAAAAAGTGGAAGAAGAAAAAGCAAGAGCCCATGCATTTGCGACACGATTCTCGCGGCCAATCCCGCCGGAGGATCTTAAGCGAGTCATCGGTAACTTGACATCCGGCGATGAAGCCCGAATTCTTAGGGAACTGAAAGAATTGAGCCGATCCTCACGGAAAGAGATCCTCAAAGAAGACATCGCTCTTCCTGTGCAGATCGGACTCCTGCTTTCGCACAAGAATCCAACGATTCAGTCTGCCGCTCAGATCCTATGGGACCGCTGGGGGACTGCTGTCGAGAAGCACGCATCGGAAGAAGATAAGAAGCAAGTAGCCGATTCGATTAAACTTCATGAAGAAATGGCAAGTAACCCGTTTGAAGTCGAAGACGCAGACAGTGGCAAGGGAATCCGCACATGGAGTGATAAGTCAGGCCGCTTCAAAGTCGACGGCGAATTCCAGCAGCTGCAGGGGGGGCTGGTCGTGCTGAAAGACAAAGACGGTAAGACCATCCGGGTTCCAAAGGCAAGGTTGTCCGACTTTGATCAGGCGATAATTGAGAAGTTGTCCGGGAAGTGATGAAGGTGAGCAGCCCGGTAAGCACTATCTGACGGTGATGCGTCATGTCGGGACGAATCCGCTGGGGGCGAACTTGGTGCAGCAAAGTCAGGACTGGGAATGGTCCAGCCAGATACCAACAACTCGAAGCGGCCCAGAGAGCTCGTAAATAAATGGGATTGGGTCTAAGCGGTCACCTCGCTTCGGCACAACAAGAAAAGTAGAGTGTCCCCTTTAGAGATCCTCCTTCGTTGCCGGAACGGATGTCCACCGGATTGCGACATGCTGCGATTCGTCCCGGAGGGACACTGGAAATTAGCCGGTGGTCGCCGCCGAGCGGCGCACCACCGGAACCGATCCCCCCACAAGAAATTGCATCTCGGAGGTATGCCGGATTTCTTGATGTCGCAATCAAATCTTCCCATGCAATGTTCCGGCATCCCTTCAGGATGCGGGCGATTGTGGGCTCTTTACCGGCGGTGGCGCTGCGCTGACCGCCGGCTAATTTCTGCAAGCCCTCCGGGCTGAATTGCAGGTGACGGACAGCATACTCGCCATGCCGGGGCAATTACGCCAACGACGTGATGCGGGAACAAAATTCCGCGACGCCGTCCTCGAATGCGGCATCAACGGTCATGCCAAGGTGCTGGCGATGGAAGCGCCCCGAGATTGCCGACTGGCCCGGTCAAGTCGTCACGGGGACGTTTTGCCATCGAGCGGCCCGTACGATTGATCTGACGATTGCCGGTGAATCCTCACCGATCGGATGCACGGCCAATCATCCGTTCTGGAGCGAAGACCGGCAGGACTTCGTCAGAGCCGACTCGCTGCAGCCCGGCGAAACTCTGCGAACCACCAACGGCCTGACCACCGTCGTCTCCACAACCACCGTCCCCGGCCAAACCTTCGTCTACAACCTCGAAGTCCACGTCGCACACGTCTACCATGTCGGCACCACCGGCGTGCTGGTGCATAACAGTTGTCAGAAAACTGTTGGCTTAGGCATCGGTGGTGCAACAGACGAATTGAAGGCATTGCATGGCGCGATAGACTGGGGCGGATGGCGGGACGCTGGGCTTACAGGATTTGGCGCAAGGGGACGGCAGAAGACTTCATGGTGGCATTTTGGCAAGCCACAACAAGGGCAGATAGAATCGTGTTCTCGCTAAAGTGATTTGACATTAAACGGGCACTTGACGGCCCTCTCAGCCTAACTTTAAACAAGAACACAACGAGCTGGGAATTCAGGCAACTGCTAAACAGTGACTTTCTCGGTAAGGTTACATTTGTCCGTGCCGATGGTAGTGTGGTTAGCGATATATTTGAGGAAATAGCGAGTCTCAGGATTGTCTACCCATGATTATCTTTGTCGAGGACTGCGACGGAAGCAGGGACACATTCATCAGAGACCTCCAGTCCCAGTCGCGTGATCGAATTGAAACTGCTGCGGCAATGCTTCGTTTGATAGAGTGGTTGGACGCAATGTCAGGCGACACGGCTGTTTTCGTTTGTCTCAGCCATTTGCATCTTGTGTTCCTAACCGGTCCCTCAACTAATTCGACTGCTTCTGCAACCGTAATGTGGCACGTAAGGAAAGGTGCTTATGTCATTCAATTTCCCTACGTCGGTAGTGAACTCATGTGGCAGGACGCAAGCATTGAAGTTGAGGAAGTGTTTGTTGGACGAGTCGTAGATGTCCTTGTTGACGTATCCGCTGTTGGGAAATCGGAAGAAGATCGAACAGAACGATCAGTGCAATTGGCTGAAGTCTTGGGGCGATATAGAAGACTTGAATGTTGCCTCGATTCGTATCTGCAGAGTCTGTGCGGTGCGATGCTGACGGTTCTGTCGCGTTCTGCTGAAATTGACGGATTCGAATCATCGCAATTCGTCCTTCCTCCTGAGGGGCTGGAATTTTTGCAGCCAGAGGATCTCGGCGTACAGATTCTGTCCGCGCAGAACACCGGAAATGTTTGCGTGCTCGTCGCGCCACTCAGCCCAGAAAGGTACATGGTTGCTGTACCAATTCAGCGACGACTCAAATGGAACAAAGCCCGCTTGAAACGGTCAGGGATTTGTTGCGACGAAGTTGTCGAAATCATTCGCAGGGAAGTGATGGGCATATTCTAACGAGGGTCACTCCTCGGAGTTTCATCATGAAGAATCACTCGCTTTTATTTGGATACCGCGTGCGGAGCAGCTCAGTCAGAGTGATGCTCGGCCTGCGGCTGATGTCGAGCTGGCTGCGTCGTTCTCTGACGACACGGCGATCCTGACTCGTCTGGAACGCGCGACGCCTCAGGCTGAATTCTGCGATTCGTCCCAGAGGGACATCAGAAATTAGCCGGTGGTCGCCGCCGAACGGCGCACCACCGGAAGCGGTCCCAACAACCAGATTGCATCCCGAAGGGATGCCAGATTCTTTCGTACCGTCATTCCAGATACTCCGGATCGAATGCCACCCCGGCACGTTGCAGCAATTCAATCAGTTCCTCTTGAAAAGACTGCTTCGCATGATGCTCGCGCTGTCGACCGATGTAATGCCGCACGCCGTCCCGCGCTGTTGGGCTCACGGTGAAGGCGGCGTAACCGTCCTGCCATCCAAACCGCGGTTCATTGATGGTTTCGTGAACCCACTTCGATGTACTCTTCTTCATATCACGCATGAAATCCGACAGTCGGTGAGTGGACTTCAATCCGACCAGCAGGTGGACGTGATCGGCAATCCCACCGACGGCTTCAGGAACACCATCGAGCCCTCGAACAGTTCCGCCAATGTACTCGTGAAATCTTTCGATCCAGTCGTCAGCGATCCATGGCTTCCGATGCTTCGTGCTGAAGATGATGTGGACGTGCAGGCTGAGAAATGTGGACATGAAAACCTCCGATGCATCGTTCCGGCATCCCTTCAGGATGCGGGCGTTTATGGGCTGGTGACCGGCGGTGGCGCTACGCTGACCGCCGGCTAATTTCTATAAGCCCTCCGGGCTGAATCGCAGAGGGAAGACAGCATACTCGCAGTGTCGGGGAAATGACGCCAAAGACCCGTTGTGGAACAAAACCCCGCACGCCGTCCCCGAATAGGGGAATCGCAAAGGGGACAGGGGAATCGCAATAGACGGAACATGCAGGATTTCCCCTTGAGCGATTTCTCACTCGTTGTGCATACTTGTCCTGAACGATCCGGCAATGAATACGACGATGGACGTCGGTTCTGGCTGTATTGGTTGCGCAAGAAAGCCAGCCTTACTGATTAACAGCAACAGGGAAAACGTTCGGATGATCAGTGCGTTTCGGCTGTGGAATCTCTGCGAAGCGTTCATGTGGTCGACTTTCTGTTGAATTACGCAACAACCCATCGCATTTTGTACGGTTCCACGACCTTCTATGTGATTTGGAACTGACAATGGCAACGAGAAATGTGCGTTTGGCTGTTTGGGGCGTCCTGGCGTTTGTGTACCTAGTCTGCATATCCAGTGGGAATGCCGGAGAAATAACGAAGAGCGAAGGTCACGACCGGTCCGGGATTCGTTTTCCCGATGGATTATCGCTGCAACAGATCATGGCAGATCCGGACTGGATCGCACGGTCCCCGGAAGACGCCGCCTGGGCCCACAACGGGCAGGTCGTTTTCTTTCGACGCAAGAGGCTCGGAAGTCCAGTTCGGGACTGGCATGAAATTTCAGTCACTGCGAGCGGACTGAAAAGGCTGCGCGATGATCGCGTTCCTGTCAGAGAATTCAGCTTGCGCATCCCATTGACCGGTGATGAAGATTCCGCAGGGAAACGTATCATTGGTACGAGGGGCGGAGATCTCTTCTTGTATGACCGCGATACACGGACGCTGATTCAACTGACACGCACTTCGGCACGAGAATCCGACGCTCGCTTCATGCATCAGGACGACCAGGTTCAGTTTACAAGAGATGGTGTTTTGCTTGTTCGCGATCTTTCCACGGGACTCGAGCGAGAACCTGTCGTGCTGCGTTTTGAAGATCCGCCCGACGACCGCAGGCCAAAGGCGAGTGGAGACTCAAAGCCTGACAACGAAAGCGGTGACAAGGGCCGGAAGCCGTTTTTGGAGCTGAAGGAGGAAGAACTGTTTCGGTACCTTCGGCAGGAAAAACGCAATCAGGATGTTTCTAAGAAGCAGGACAAACTGATCGATCGGTTGAATCCGCTGGATGTCGATGAACCATTCTACCTGGGCAGGAAGCGTCGGCTCGTTCGTCAGATCCTTTCAGGCGATGGACGCTGGCTGGCGGTCCTAACAACATCGTCCACCGACACAACGGACAAAACTGATACGATGCCGGAATGGATTCGGGATGATGGCTACGTGCACAGTCGTCGCGTGCGTTCGCTGGTTGGTCACTCCACGGAATCCGCCCATCAACTCACGCTGATCGATATTCGCCGGCGTTCCATTCATGAAATCGATCTGAGCGTACTTCCTGAGATTGGGCAGGACAGGCTTGCAGCTATTACCAACGAACCGGTCCGGAATGATTCCGGCGAAAGCTCCCCTGACAACGGCAAGGATCCTGACAACGGCACGGATGATGAGTCTTCCAGACAGGGGACGGCAGACAGGAATTCTGCCGCCCGAGAGCACAAGAGCCACGCGGCCGATGTAAGCGACACGGCCGATGTGAGCGACACGGAAGATGCCCGCCCAGAAAAACTGGTTGTCAGGGACGTCGCCATCCCGTCGGTGTCGTTTTCCAGGGATTCGAAATACTTGTTGTTTCAATGCTTTTCGGCGGACAACAAAGACCGCTGGATCATGACGCAGTCATTGAATCGTGTCGGCAGGGATGATGGCCTGAAGACGTTGCACCATCGTTACGATCCGGCCTGGATCAACTGGACAGAACGTACGGCCGACTGGATCGGGCATTCATCGATGGTGTACTTTCTGAGTGAAGATTCGGGATACCAGCACCTGTATGAAGGTCATGCCGCGACAGGTCGGGTTCGTCAATTGACGTCCGGAAGTTTCGAGATTTCTGATCCCCGGGTCAGCAGAGATGAATCCCGTTTTTTCGTGACACACAATCGAAACCACCCGGGCGAATATGAACTGGGTGTTGTCAGTCGCGTCACACCGGAACTGAAATCCCTCACGGGGTTTGGAGGTGTCCATGAATTTATTGTTTCGCCGGATGAAACACGGGCGCTGGCAATCCATTCGTCCCCGCTGCAACCGCCTGAATTGTTTCTGTTTCATTTGCCTGAATCTATCAATGGAGAAGTCGCTGCTGTCTCCATTGCCGGGGCGGTTCAATTGACGGAGTCAACAACTCCCAGGTTTGAAAAGATCGACTGGACGACTCCGCATTTCGTTCAGGTTCCTTCTCGATCCGGCCAGCAGATACATTCCCGATTGTACCTGCCGGAAGATGCCGCGAAAGCAATCGATGCGCCGGCACTGGATTCGCAGACCACAGATTCCTCGCAATCAACTGTCGATCGGAAGTCAAAGGGAAATCAAAAGCGTCCGGCGGTCGTCTTTATTCATGGTGCGGGGTACCTGCAGAATGCACACAAGGGCTGGTCGGGCTACTTTCGCGAATTCATGTTCCATAGCCTGTTAACGCGTCTCGGCTATGTCGTGCTCGACATGGACTACCGCGCATCCGCTGGATACGGACGTGACTGGAGAACGGCGATCTATCGACAGATGGGAACAGCAGAACTGGAGGACCTTCAGGATGGAGTTCGCTGGCTGGTAAAAGAACACAATGTAGACGCAAAACGTGTGGGTGTGTATGGGGGATCCTATGGCGGCTTCATGACGCTGATGGCGCTTTTTCGTGATCCTGAACTGTTTGCCTGTGGAGCCGCCCTTCGGCCTGTTACCGACTGGGCCCATTATAATCATGGGTACACCAGCAACATTCTGAACACTCCGGAAACCGATCCTCAGGCGTACCTGAACAGCAGCCCGATTTACTTTGCGGAGGGATTGAAACGCCCTCTGTTGATCTGTCACGGAATGGTTGACGATAACGTCTTCTTCAAAGATACCGTCAGGCTGGCTCAGCGACTGATTGAGCTGCGCAAGGACAACTGGAATGTGGCAATGTACCCCGTGGAAGCTCACGGGTTCCGTCAACCAGAAAGCTGGTTTGACGAATATCGACGCATTCTGAAACTCTTCGAAGCCCATCTTCAGTGATACGGCGTCGCCCGATCGGATACTCCGCAAAACCGTCTGTTCGATGTGGTGACGACCGATCGAGACATCCGGGCGGATCGCGATCTCACGGTGCCTATCGGCTACCATGTTTCAGCGATGTTTTCCTTCAGTCATTGAGATCTTGACGGACTCCGGCCACCGGACTTCGTGCCGGCGTTGAAACTTGTTGTCAGGTCTGGCGATTCTCGCTGGGCAGTGGTACCCTACAGGAACGCGTGATTGCGTTGTTGGCGGTCAGTGCCTTGCGAATTGGTGGTCTGGTTCGGGAGATGTTTGATGCTTGTGATCCTGTGTCTGCTGAATTCCGTTCTTGTCGACGATCCCGTGTTTTCCGGACCGCAGCCTGGTGAAACTCTGGCTCCATTCGTGATGACGGGAGTCTTTGGGAAACAGGCCGACCAGAAAGTTGATGTTCCGGGTGACGTTTCCACACCATCGGTTGTTGTTTTCGTTCACGAAAGAACACGTCCTGCTCTTGGAGTGGCGAATCTTGTGATGCGTCTTGCCGATGCTCGAGGTCCGGAAAAGCTGTCCGGAAGTCTCGTGGTTCTGACGGATGACCCCACAGACGCGTCGACCTGGATGAATCGCATTCCTCGATACTTTCCCTCGAAAGTACAAACAGGGATTTCCGTTGATGGAATCGAAGGTCCGGGGGCTTACGGGCTGAATCGCAACGTCGCGCTGACCGTTCTTGTTGCGAACAGAAATGTGGTGACGGCAAATTTTGCTTTGGTGCAGCCGAGCGTTGAAGTCGACGGACCAAAGATCTTCAAGGCGATTGCCGAAGTGCTCGGCGAAAAGGACGTGCCCGCTGTCGCAGACTTCATGCCGCAACGAAGGCAATCGGATGCTCCAGCCAAGCGAGATGGGGCGATGAAGCGAGACGAAGCGATGAAACGCGGGGACGCAGCAAATGCGGCGGCGGCAGAGCATCCGCAGATTCGCCCATTACTGGGCCCGTTGATTCAGAAGACGGCCACTGACGAACAGGTTGTTGCCGCAGCGGACAAAGTCGAAGCCTTCGCCGCCGAACACGCGGATTTTCGAGTTCAGGTGGGAGACATCACCCGGCGCATTATCGCTGCTGACATGTTGGCGAGATATGGTACGCCAAAGTGTCAGGAATATCTGAAGAAATGGTCCCGAGAGTTCACTGACAGCCGCGTCAAAACTGGCAATCAGGGGCGAGAATAATCATGTGGTGGCTCGTCCTGAGTCTCACTTCGGCCAGTGCGTCGATCCTTCATCAGCCGGTTGATTTTGACACCCAGGTCATGCCCATTCTTACGAAGGCGGGCTGCAATTCGGGGGCTTGCCACGGTGCAGCGGCGGGGCGTGGTGGGTTTCGTCTTTCACTTTACGGCAGCCGCCCTGCCACCGATTTTGATCAAATTGCTTTGGCCATGAAAGGTCGCAGAATTGATCGTCTTGATGCATCGCAGAGCCTGTTCCTGCTGAAACCAACGGAACAGTTGAGCCATGAAGGCGGGACTCGCATTCAGCCTGAAAGTGCCGACCATGCCATCCTTCTGAACTGGATCTCACAAGGCGCACAAAGAACGCCGCGCCGGACACTCGACTCCTTTGAACTGCATGCCGAAAAACGGTCGGATTCGACGGGCCCGACGTATCAGATCTCCGCAACTGCGTGCTTCAGCGATGGAACGACCACCGATGTTCTCCCCTGGACGGTGCTGACACCGGACGACCCTGATAGTACGCATGTGCAGGAGACTGGCAGGATTGTTCTGCGTACCGCCGGACAGCATGTGGTCATCGCTCGATTTCTTGATCAGGTTCGTCCGTTAGAGTTCATTGTCCCGTGGCAAAGTCATGCTGCCGATGATGTCGAGGAATTGTCTGCCGACACGGGACAGTCGATCGATCGTCTGGTGGTGAAACGACTCCGTCAATTCGGTCTCGAAGCGACATCCGAAGCGGACGAGTATACATTGATTCGTCGACTGACGCTCGACCTGACTGGTTGTCTGCCCTCTCCGAAATCGGTGAAGGAGTTTGTTAGCAGTTCAGACGTCGACAAGCTGGAGCACCTCATTGAGAGTCTGCTGGATTCGGATGAGTTTAATAGCTACTGGACGTTCCAGCTCGCTCAGTTACTGCGTGTTTCCGCACTGAAGGCGAATGCTGAATGGGCTCGAGTCTACTACGAGTGGATTCATAATTGTGTGCGTACTGACATTGGGCTGGACCAGATGTCCCGCCAACTGATTCTGGCTGAAGGCCTTGTTTCCGAAACAGGTGCGGCAGCCTTCTACAATATCGGTGGCGACCCGAGAGGGCAGGCCGAATTCGTCGCTTCGACAATGATGGGCGTACGATTGCAGTGTGCGAATTGCCACGATCATCCTCTGGACAGTTGGACGCAGGATGATTACCACGGCCTGGCTGCAATCTTCGCCCGCATCAAATCCGGAGATGTCATTCGGTCCGCGGCAACCGGGCGGGTAATTCATCCCGGAACCGGAGAACCCGCGATCCGTCGACTTCCGGATGCTGGCTTTCTGGGCGAGGATGCAGATGGGCGGACAGAATTTGCTGAATGGCTGACGTCTGCTGAGAATCCTTACTTTGCTCGCGCGATGGTGAATCGACTTTGGCGACACATGATGGGACGTGGGCTGGTGGAACCGGTCGATGATCATCGTGCCACGAATTCGCCGACAAACCCGGAACTCATGGACGGGCTCGCAAAAATGTTCCGGGAGAATGACTGTCAGCTGCGTCCTACGCTTCGAGCTATCTGTCAAAGTGCCGCGTATCGCCGAAGTGCCGTTGATCACAATCGTCAGTCGTCGGAAACTTCGGAGCATCGAAATCAGGCCGTTGCCCGGTTCCATGGTGCTGCAATTTCGCGTCCGATGTCCCCGCAGGTCTTTCTGGATGCTGTTCTGGATGTCACGCAGAGCGATGAGTTTTCGGGGCATCAATCGCGGGCGGTTTCGCTGGATGGGTTAGTAGCAACTTCCGAACCTCTGGATCTGCTGGGGCGTTGCTCCGATGCCTGCGAACAGTCTGCCTTGCGACGCAACGATCTTGCCGTTCAACTGCATCTGATCAACGGGTCGTTTATCAATCAGAAACTCAGTGACAGCACCGCAATCACCGCGGAAATGCAGGCCTGCGGAAGGCCGGAAGAATTCATTGCCGCGATTTATCTTCGTGTTTTGTCGAGACCTGCCAGAAACCATGAAATGGAATTCTGGTTGCGTCAGTTCGGCGGAACGCTGAAGGGACCGGAATCCACTGAGATTGCACAGGACTTCGTCTGGAGTCTGTTGAACAGCACCGAATTCTGCACCAATCACTAAGTCGGGGCGAAGAGGCATGACCACAGGCTACGCAAACAAATTCAAACGATGTGACGGTATGTCGCGCCGCGCGGTGCTGCAACTGGGACAGCTCGCTGGTCTTGGAATCGGATTGTCCCGTTGGAACGCTGTCAGCGCGGCTGCTGTGGGTGATGCGAGAGTGTCGTCCTCAACAGTTGCGTCGAAAACATCAGCCCTGCCTTCAGAAACTGCGCAAATACCTCGGCCATTGGCCAGGTCATGCATACTGATCTGGCTGGATGGTGGACCAAGCCATCTGGAAACTTTCGATCTGAAACCGGAGGCAGCCAAAGAGGTTCGGGGGCCCCTGTCGGCCATCTCGACTCGTATTTCCGGGGTCGCCATCTCCGAATGTCTGCCGGAACTGGCATTACGAATGGACGAAATTGCGATCATTCGTTCGATGACGTCGCCGCTCGGAGAACATAATCTGGGCACGCACTATTTACTCACGGGATATAAGCCCACTCCCGTTCTTCAGTATCCGCCCTTTCATGCCGTTGCCAGTTTCAAACGACAAACTGATGGCATGCCTTTGCTGCCGCCCAGCATTGCAATTCCCGATCATCGGGTGGGTGGTGGCAGATTCACGGGATCGGGATTTCTTCCGCAGGAATTCGGTCCATTTTCAATTGGCGCTGACCCGTCAAGACCGGACTTTCGTGTGAAGGATCTGGAGTCGCCTGCGGGGTTGTCGCTTGATCGCATCGACCGAAGGAGGATGTTTGCTGAACAACTCGCGCGATGGGACGAGAATCAGGGACGCTCGAATTCGTCGTCCCAGGATTCGGCACTGAATCGCGCTGTGGCTATGGTGACGTCTGCCAAAGCGCGAGCGGCATTTGACCTGGAGGAAGAAACGCCGGCAACCAGACGACGTTACGGCATGAAAACAATTGGGCAAAGCTGCCTGCTGGCTCGACGATTAATTGAACGCGGCGTTCCCTTTGTCACTGTAAACGATCGCGGCTGGGACACGCATGACAACCTTTACACTCGCCTGAAAGAAGGTTACACGGGAGCGAAAACCGGAGTCGGCCTGATACCGTCACTTGACCTCGCGGTGTCATCACTGATTGATGATCTGCGTGATCGAGCTCTTCTGGATGAAACATTGATTGTTGTGATGGGAGAATTTGGTCGAACGCCAAAGATCAATACTTCCGGCGGTCGCGATCATTGGCCACGCGTATTCAGCGTGATGCTGGCTGGAGGAGGCGTTCGTGGTGGTCAGGTGATTGGTTCGAGCGACAGTACAGGCGAATCCCCATCCGAACGTCCGGTCACTCCGTCTGATTTAATCTGTACCATCTACAACATGCTGGGATTCAATCCATCAGACGAACTGCGCACAGACACAGGCCGCCCGGTTCGACTTGCAGGTGACGAGGCGAAAGTCGTGCGGGAGTTGTTGTCGTGAACAATCTGTTGAATGGCTTCTGCGCGCATGGGCCCATCAAAATGCGGGCCGTGGCAATGATCGTTACCGGACTTTCCTGGGGTTGGGCGGTCGGCGACGCGGCAGCAGACGACGAGGGTTCAGCGTCACGGCCTCTGATCACCTGTATGACTGTCACAGCTGATGCAGGCACTTTGCTGGATGCATCACAGCTTGGCGTTCGCGTTCGGGACTCGAAAACGCTTCTGGTCCGGCGGACCATTTCTTCGCCCTGCCGGATGACGAACGCCGTCTGTCTGTCGGCCGATGAAACCAGACTGGTGGCGGCCGGGGGGAACCCGGGCGAATACGCGTGGGTAGCGGTGTATTCCTGGCCGGACTGTCGTCTGCTCTGGCAGAAAACCTTTGCGGACGACGTCGCATACGCGGTATCCCTGGCGCCCGCATCCGGGTGCCTCGCTCTTGGACTCCATGACCAAAGCATCGTGTTGCTGGATCTGACTGATGGGAGACTGCGGCATACGCTGCGCGGGCATTCGCGTCCAGTCACAGCCGTTTGTTTTATTGACGATCAAACGCTGGTCAGTGGCAGTGTCGACCAATCTCTGATTGTCTGGGACTGTGTCCGTGGCACATCGGTGCGGTCCCTCACGAATCATACACAACCCGTCACTTGCATTACGCTGAGACCCATGCGACAGGGGCAATTACCGATGATCGCAACAGCGTCTGAAGACAGGACGGTTCGATTCTGGCAACCGACCATCGGACGACTTGTCAGGTTTCATCGATTGAGTTCGCCGGTGACCAGCCTTGCCTGGGATGGCGATGGAACCCACCTGGTTGCTGGATCGTGGGACGGTCGCGTGCGAACCATCCAGGTAGACACGCTTGAGACGCTTGAAACATGCTGCCATCCGGAAGAATGGATCACGTACGTGACCACAGCGCCGGACGGAAGCTTCACGCTGGTTGCTAATGCCGCAGGAAAGCTCCATGTGCTGCCGGGCCGCCCAACCGCTGCTGTTCAGTGAATTGGTTTGATTGTCATCGCTTTATGATGGACATGCCGCTTTCGTGGCGACGTGGTGTTTGTGCCGATGCGATGATGCTCTGCAGTGTTCAGGGATGTCCATGGACATGTTCCGGATGAATGGCGTCCTGAAAATGGATCAGAGTTTGGCACCCACCGGCCGATTTTTTCTGGATGAATTCGAGAGTCAGATCTGCGTGGGATCAGTTCGTCAGATTTTTGACAGGCATCATTTCTGCGGAACTCACTGGAACACTGCCCTTTTCTGCGCTAATGTAAACGGGCACGCTGTCGTTCGGGCCTGCGACAGCCTGATTCGATGTTCGCTGGTTGGTTGTTCTTCACGGCATCGTTTTCCTGAGGTTTCCTGGCATGACTGATTCTGAGCAGGATGAAAACCCGTCGACTCCAACGACCGCCGAACGTGTCCAACAGCTGGAGCAAGCGCTTCAATTTACGCGTGACGCGTTTCGGGCAACCCAGCAGGAGCTGGTAGAATCACGGCGACAGTTGGTGGAATCCCGGCAACAGCTGCACAGTGCGATCGGAGAGCTCAACAGGGTCAGAGGTGAACGCGATACGCTGCCTTCCGACCTGCAGCAAACGCTTCAGGAGCTGCAGGAGAAAACGGATTTCATTCTGGCTGCAACCGGCGAGGGCATCTGTGAATTCGATTCGGACAGTCGTCTGACATTCATGAACGCGGCCGCAGCCCGCATGCTCGGACGTGAAGCGAATGAGGCTGTCGGGAAGACTGTGTCCGAAATCTTTGGGTTTGAATGTCGTTCGGTTACCGAATTGAACGCAGGCGACTGCGCGGCCGCAGATGTTTCAAAAGAAGGTTTCGCACGTCGAAACCCGCGGGATACTCTTGTAAGGGCAGATGGAACATCATTTCCCGTCGAGCTTGTCGTTTCGCCGGAGTACCCTTCCCGATCCGGACAGACCGGCTCCATTGTCGTCATTCGAGATACGACCGAAACAATTCGAACCCATCAGGAAATCGAACGGCAGCAACAAAGGATTCGCCTGATCGCCGACAGTGTGCCAGCTCTGGTCAGCTATGTTGGTCCGGATATGCGGTACCGATTCGTCAACAAGCGGTATTGCGAATACTTCAATTTGAAACGGGAAGAGATTGTTGGCAAGCATGTCCGCGAGCTCGTGACTTTGGGCGCATTTGATCAGGCCGCGCCAAGAATTCGTCGCGCGTTGGCAGGAGAAACGGTTCACTATGAACTGATTGTCCCGCGTCACGACGGTACACCGTTTTTTGCGAGTGTCACTTACACGCCGGAGATTGTTGAAAATACGGTTCTGGGCGTTGTTGCTATTGTCGTTGACATGACAGCATTAAAGGAGGCGGAAAATCGCTACGAGCGCGCGGCGGCTGGCACTGGTGACGGCATCTTTGACTGGGACATCGAATCGCCGCAGTTCTATGGCTCTCCGAGATTCTGGTTGAAACTTGGTCAGCCAGACCATGATCCGATGGCAACACTGGATGAATACTTTCAGGGCGTGCATCCGGAAGACCTGGACAACTATCGAATACAACTTCAGAAACTTATTGCGGGTGAAATTGAATCACTGGAGTTTGAACATCGTTATTTCGTAACGGACAACGTGTGTGAGTGGTTCCTCACTCGGGGACGGATTGGATTGGATTCGACGCAGAGGAGAAGGTTCTTTTCGGGCTCGATTCGTAAGATCAGCGACCGCAAGCAACTGGAAATCCAGCTACGTGAAGAACTGCGAAAGCGAGACATCTTCCTCGCCATGCTCTCACATGAACTTCGTAATCCGGTAAATGCGTTGATGCTTGCCGCGCAGCTTGGCCTGACGGTAAACCTGTCCGTGACTGAAATGTCCGAATGCATGGAGACAATTGATTCTCAGGCCCGACTGCTGCGACGGCTGCTCGACGATTTGCTGGATCTTTCGCGATTGAACTACAACAAACTGAATCTCAGGAAATCCAGATTCAATGTTTGTAGAGTCGTGCAGGACGCCATTTCCGCACTGCAGGCTAAAGCTGAAAGCAAGTCTGTGGCGCTGAAAGTGACGGCGATGAATGAAGGGCTGTTCGTGGATGCAGACCGCGATCGAATTATGCAGTGCATCCTGAATCTCATCACGAATGCCATCAAGTACACGTCGGCAGGAGGGAACGTGGAGGTATCTCTGGAGGCGGATGAAGGAAAGCTGGAGATCTCTGTCGCAGATGACGGCATTGGAATGTCTGAGCAGACTCTTGCAACGGCATTTGAGATGTTTAGTCAGGCAAATTCTCTCGCGGCTGGCTCAGAAGGAGGCCTTGGACTGGGGCTTGCACTGGTCAGTACCATCTGTCAATTGCATGGGGGAACAGTCACGGCCGAAAGTGAAGGGTTGGGTCGGGGCAGCACGCTTCGAATCACCCTTCCAGGAGTCGTCGCGTCCTTCGACGATCAAATGCCCTCGGGCTCAATGGTCGAGTCAACTTACAGCCCAATTCGTCCTCAGATTCGCCGCATATTACTGATTGACGACTTGCCAACCGGGCGAGCCATGCTGGCGAGATGTCTGACTGCAAATGGCTTTGAAGTCATGGAAGCCGAGACGGGGGAAAACGGAATTGAACTGGCCCGAAAGAATCGCCCGGACGTAGTGATTGCAGATATCGGGCTGCCGGACATCTCAGGATTTGATGTGGCAAGACGACTTCGACAGCACCCCGAAACAAGACATCTGCCACTCTTTGCACTCACCGGTTATGGACAGGAAAGTGACCTGCTGAAGTCGAAGGGTGCCGGCTTTAACCTACACCTGACAAAACCTGTGGATTTGTCAGCCATGCTCCTGGCATTAGCAGGGGAGTACCCGGATGCGCCGTGAATTCCGTCACCCATTCACCTTGTGCAAGTGATGTATGATGTGGGGGGATTCCCTAATGTTGCCGGAAAGAATGCAGCTCCAGGTTTACTACTGCAGGAAATCGACGAGGATCACACGGGTGGGAGGATCCTGGCCACCTTTATTCTTCCGAGCCAACTGATCGAATGATCTCGCCTGAAATGACTTTGGGCTTTGGTTCGACCTTCAGCATGGAGCGAAGGGATGCTTGTACTTTCTCGCAGGACGGGCGAAGACATTGTGATTCCACAGGTCAATGTGGAATTCCGAGTCCTTGGTATTCGTGGTACGACAGTTCGAATCGGGATCCTCGCACCGCAGCACATCCAAATACTGCGGAAGGAAATGCTCCCGGTGCTGGACGATGCGGATGACGTCGCGGGGGCTTCGCGGAAGTTGATGCCGGTCGCGATTGATCCAACCAGTGATCCCAAAGAAATCCATCGCCTGCGAAACCTGTTAAATGAATTGTCGCTGACCATCCAGACGGCGTTGATGCAGCATGAACGTGGTCAACTGCAGGATGTGCAGGCAACGCTTCAACAGATGCACTCGTCGATCCAATCATCGGCCCACACCGCTGTCAGCGGTGTTGAGTCGAAAGAAATGGGGGCCGTTCGAGTCTTGCTGGTTGAGGATCAGCCTCGTGAAAGAGATCTGATGGTGCAGGTGCTTCAGCGTGGTGGTTGCGAAGTCGACATCGCGTCCGATGGAGTTGAGGCCGTAAGACTGGCCGCGCAGAAGCGGCCGGACATTATCCTGATGGATTTGAATCTGCCAGGACAGGATGGAGCGGCGGCGGCCTGCCAGATTCATGAGATCCCGGCCTGCCGCAGTGTTCCTATTCTGGCAATCACCGGGGAAGGCGAAGACGATCGATCGAGTGAATTCACCCAATGGATCCGCAAACCAGTAGACCTTCGCAAGATACTCGGACGCGTGCAGGCGCTGACTGCGGCGGGGGATTCGAGGCTACCCGTGTTCGGATCGAAGAACTAGCAATCATCTGCTGAGGTTCTGAGAATGCCGGATAAAGAATGATCCGCACGATATTGAAGACGGCTTTTACCAATGCGATACTGGTCCGTTGGGGACTTTGATGAGTGCCGTTGGAACTGAGACTTCCCGTTCACCATGTCTCAGTCGAATTTGCGACATGATTTCGTCAAATTCTTTGTAGGACTCGAAACGTCGCAAACGCGCTTCAAGGTCGTCAGGAATTCCCAGACGGACACCATACCAGGCCGCAAACTTGCGGAAGAGCAGACAACTGAATTCGGCATGCTGTTCGACCATCATTCTGAAATGTCTGCTCAGGAAATCCAGCTGTTCGTCAACGCCTGGCGTCCATTCCTGCTGTTCGCGAACAATTTGATTCAGCGAATCATTGCCTTTTTGCGCATCGGAACCGTCCAGGTTTGCCAGACCATTCATCACACGATCGATGCGTCGAAAAAGCCATGGATCCAGCATGGCACCGCGGCCAATCGCGATCCCATCACACCCGGTTTCGCTGAACATCGAAAGGGCATCGTTGACAGTTCGAATATCTCCATTCGCGATAACGGGGATAGATGTGACGGCCGCTACCACGTCTTTTATCGCTCTGCGATTGACTGCCCCATGGAAGCCCTGTGCCCGGGTTCGTCCGTGTACTGTGATTGCTGCGACGCCGACTTGTTCCAGTTCGGCTGCCAATTGCGGGGCGGTCAGGTTGTCGTCGTCCCAGCCAAGTCTCATTTTTACCGTGACGGGGATATGAACGGCGTCGATCACTCGCGCTGCAGCCTCAACGGCGCCATCCACATTGCACATCAGTCTTGCTCCGCCCCCGGTTCCATTTACCTTGGCCATGGGGCAGCCCATGTTGATGTCGATTCCCTGGTAACCGCGATCGTTTAACCAGCGGGCCGCGTCAACAAGGTGGTCGGTGACTCCGCTGAAAATCTGCACCGACAATGGGCGGTCTTCTTCGCAGGTCTCGACGAGTTCCAGAGATTTTCGAGTTTCTGAAACAAGCATCGTTGCCTGTACCAGATCTGTCGTGGCGAGTCCCAGACCGCCAAGTCGACGGAGGACACGCCTGAAGGCCAGGTGGGTGTATCCCGCCAATGGAGCCAGGAAGTATCGAGTCGGTATGGGGCGACCTCCGATTTCGATCGGTCCTGCCAACTGTCTGAGTGTCGGCCGGTTATCGGCGTTGCCGTGCGGCATGAAGGCATTGCTGGTGGGAAAGAAGGCTGCCTCGTGGGATACAGGAAATGGGTCAGGCATCATGCGTTGCCAGCTCCGTCGTGATTGCCGGCGATGGTTGCAGGGATTCTGATATTGACGGACTGCAATGCCTGCACGACTTCCAGCACTGGCAGGCCAATCACGCTGGTAAGGCTGCCGCTGATGCCACAGACAAATGCCTGCGCATGGCCTTGTATGGCGTAACCGCCTGCTTTTCCTGGCGATTCTCCGGTACTGATGTACCAGCGAATCAGTTCGTCATTGAGTGGGACGAATGAGACTTCGGTTCTGACGATATGTGACCATGTCTGTCCGGCACGCGACACCATAAGTCCCGTCCAGACAGAGTGTGTGGTCCCGGATAACAATTCACTCATCCAGTCGAACACCTGATGCCGCCAACGATCGGGGTCGGGCTGTCCAAGTACGACGCTGTGATCACTCTTATCCTTTGCGATCACGATGGTGTCAGCGACCAGAATGGCAGGATCTGAAAGATCGGTACGTTGTTCAACCTGTGCTGTCACATCATTGAATTTCATGGCAACGATCTTCAGCAGTCGTTGTTCGAGTTCGTTGTCTGTTGACAGACCTTCAAACCCCGGCTCTTCGGAATCAAGGGGCGGACAAATCTCAATCGGTATGTCGCCCGTCACTTGCCGTAGAAGAGCAAGACGGCGTGGAGATCTTGATCCAAGCACAATTGCAGGTGATGAATTCATGATTCGATCGGACAGAAGAAAGTTTGCTGAGAGTCAACCGGTGCAATATGCCGCTTCGATCTTCGGGACGGATGCCTGAACTGAAACCAATGAAAAAGAAGTGGGCAGCGATCGTTTGATCTGACTAAAGATTTCGCTGGAGTCGTGGTGTTCCATTGCAGGCCGCGTAGCGGCTGCATCATGGTAAGTGAATTCTCTGCCGAGTTGCAGCCTTCATTCTCAGAGACCGAAGTTGACGAAGCAGTGTTGCCGGGATTGCATGGTGTCCCTTGAAATTCAGACGCAGAATTGTCGCGTCATCATGTATTTTCCTTTACAACACAGTTTGCGATTTTTTTCACAGGGCGCCGCGGTTGAGGATCGATCAGATCTTGAGTTTGATTGCAGCCGCGGACAAGCTCATTGTTGGTGAGACCTGAAATAAAAAGACCTGAATTCAGGAGTATTTTCTACGTGCGAAACCCCAGCCTTGTCTTTCTGGCCATAGCTTTCCTGATATCCGGCACTTGGGGCCCATCAGTGGTTGCTCAGCCTCCTTCCAAAGAACTTGCCAAAGAATTGTTGGCACTCCCTGCCCGACCGAAACGCCCCGATCTGCCAGCCGGCACTCTCCCCCTCAAGTTTATCAACAACGAACGAATTGCTTTTCTGGGCAACTCGCTGGCTGAGCGGATGAATCTGTTTGGTCACTTCGAGACTCTGTTGCACACGCGATTTCCTGACAAGCAACTGGTTGTTCGCAACTTTGCTCGCCCGGCTGAAGAAGTCGGAGTTCACCAGAGGTCCAATGACTACACTGCCCTGGACGATCCCATGGCAGCATTCGGAGCCGATACATACTTCTGTTTCTTTGGTTACAACGAATCGTTTGCCGGTGCGGACGGTCTGGACAGATTCAAAGAACAATATGGCACGTATCTGGATGAGATCGCCAAACGCTATCCTCGTGACGATTCCAGAGCTTCACCACGGTTCGTCCTGATTTCACCGATTGCATTTGAGGCTACCGGGGATCCTCTTTTGCCTGATGGCAGCGCCGAAAACAGCAACCTGCAGCTGTACAGCGATGCCATTGAGCAGTTTGCAAAGAACAGGGGTCTGGCATTTGTTGATGTATTCGACCGGTCGAATGAATTGTTAAATGCAGAACCCGGAATGCAGTACACGATTAATGGTTGTCACCTGAACAATCGCGGAGATCAGGAGGTTGCTCGCATCATCGACGAAGTGATGTTTGGCGCCGCGTCACCAGCAAGCTTCGGAAGTCCGGGATACGAGAAACTACGAGCGGCTGTAAATGATAAGTCGTTTGTGCATCTGCAGGATTATCGGATGCTGAATGGCTGGTATGTCTATGGCGGTCGACGAACCTGGGATACCGAAACCTTTCCCCGTGAGTACAAAAAGATCCGGGAAATGGCAGCCGTTCGCGATCAGTATGTATGGGATATTGCTGCCGGTAAGCCAGTGCCTGATCAGCCCGATGATTCGGGAACGACCGATCTGTTTACTCCGGAAACGCGGTTCGGAAATCCTCGACAGGATTATTCGGAAGCTGAAGAACTGCGATACCTGACACCCCGGCAATTGGTTGAATCATGCACCGTCCCGGACGGTTTTGCGGTCGAGCCTTTTGCTGACGAAACCATGTTTCCGGAGCTGGCAAAACCCGTTCAGTTGAACTTTGACAACAAGGGGCGGCTTTGGGTTTCTTGTATGCCAACCTACCCACAATGGAAGCCGGGAGACCCCAAACCAAATGATCGCCTGATCATTCTGGAAGACACAGATCAGGACGGCAAAGCTGACAATTGCAAGGTGTTCTACGACGAACTGCATTGTCCAACTGGTTTTGAATTCTGGAACGGCGGAGTGCTGGTTGTTGATCAACCGCGACTTCTGTTTCTGAAGGATACGGATGGTGACGATAAAGCAGATCTGGTTGTGCATTTGATGGACGGTTGGGCAACTGACGATACGCATCACACATGCAGCGCGTTTGAGTGGAATCACGGCGGATATCTTCACATGCTTGAAGGTATCGCAACCAGCACAACGCTGGAAACACCATGGGGACCATATCGCAGCAAAGGTGCTGGAGGTGCCTATGTGATGGATCCGCGGTCACTGAAGATTCGACAGTTTGCACTTCCCGGACAGTACAACATGTGGTGTTACGTGTTCAATAACTGGGGGCAGGGGTTTGTCGGAGACGGGACGACAGCCAATCAGGCCTGGGATACGCCGCTTTCCGGAGCCCAGTTCGGTGGACGCACGGGGCTGAATTTCATTTTTAACAACGAAGGAATGCGACCAGCTCTCGGGAATGAGTTTCTGGTGTCGCGGCACTTTCCGGATGACGTTCAGGGACAGTTTACCTATGCCTGCGTGATCAACATGAATGGCTTTCCGCGGTTTACAGTGGGTGATGATGGCGGAGGCTACCATGGTGCTCGACTGAAGAAGCCAGATGGTTCACCAGACGATTTGATCCGTTCAACCGACAAGCATTTTCGACCGGCAGATCCGCAAATTGGTCCTGATGGCGCGATGTGGTTTGGTGATTGGGCCAATGCGTTGATCGGTCATATGCAGTACAGCCAGCGAGACCCGAATCGTGATCATACCAGGGGCCGCATCTATCGACTGACCTATCCCTCCAGACCGCTCGTCAAACCTGTGACCCAGTTCGGGAAATCGGTGCCAGAGATTCTTGAACAACTTCGGGAATATGAATGGCGTACTCGATATCGAGCTCGTCGTGAACTTCGCGACCGGGCCAGCTCCGATGTGCTGCCAGCCGTGGAGAAGTGGATTGCCAGCCTGGACAGGCAGGATCCCGAATACGACCGTCTTCGAACCGAAGCATTGTGGATTCAACAGTCTCATCACCACATCGACAAGACTCTGCTAACGACTGTCGTGACCAGCGCCGCAGAACCGAATGCCCGCGCGGCTGCCGTTCGAATCATTGCTGACGAGCGAGAATCGGTTCCGGACGCATTGAATCTCCTGGCCGCTGCGTCCAGAGATCAGCACCCCCGGGTTCGCACCGAAGCCGCTCGCGGGCTCAGCTATTACGACGACATGGTGGCTGTCAAAGCACTGATGGCAATGACCAGTTTCGATGCGGACTACTGGGTCGACTACACCGTTCGGCACGCGCTCGCTGCTCACGAATCTCTTTGGCGAGCTGACTTTGTGACCGGCCGTATTCCTGAGGCGGGAGCCCGCGCAGGGGAAATTGTGAGCCAGATTATGTCGGCTTCCAAATCCGGTGCGGCGGCATTTCCTCACCTGCAGGTGCTGCTCAGCCAGGAAACAAAACCTGAAGAACAACGCAACAAGGCAATGACGGCTCTTGCGGATCTGGAAGGTGGCAATGGCAATCGTGGCCGCGAAGTCTTCGTGCGAAACTGCACGGCATGTCATCGCGTTGCAAATGGCGAAGGTCGCGACTTTGGCCCCAATCTGGCAGGCGTTGCGAAACGCATGAACAAAGTGAAGATTGTTCAGTCGATTGTGGACCCCAATGCTGAAGTTGCGGAAAAATATCGCCAAACGGTGATCGTGACATCAGACGGCATGCCGGTCGCCGGGCTTGTGGTCAAGGAAGATGATCTGAACGTGGATATCTTCGATGGCAAAGCAGTACGAACAATCGCTAAGTCTGATATCGAGGACAGAGTGATTCAGCAGCAAAGCAGCATGCCGGAAGGGGCCGCCGCGACGGTCGCCCCTTCAGAATTCGTCGACCTGCTGGCTTATCTGAATGCTCAGAATCAGGATGTCCCGCCGCAGAAGTAGCCGTCAGAACAAACGGGATCTTTGCAGATTGTCGTCATCAACAGCGGCCCGGCATCACCTTTGATGTCGGGCCTTTTTGCTGGAAGGAGCCGGGCAAGATCATGTTCGTCTTTGTTCCCGGAGGTGATGATTCCAGCATACGTTCGGTCACTGTTCCATCCGTCGAAAACGGGCAGAATCGACGACTTCGTAGCCTGGTCTGAATGCTACGTTCATGATCAGCGCGATGGCTGTGCACGTTGAAAGCAGGCTGCTTCCGCCGTAGCTGCACAGCGGAAGTGTGATGCCGGTAATTGGCATGAGTCCAACAGTCATGCTGACGTTTATGACGACTTGTGTGGCAAGCATGGTGACAATGCCAACAACCACTAATCTTCCGAAAGGCTCCCTGGTCCTGCGGGCGACAGAAAGTCCCTTCCAGATAAGCACTGCGTACAGCAGAAGCAGGACGCTGCAGCCCAATAATCCAAACCGTTCGCCGATCATGACAAAAATGAAGTCGGTTCGGGCGGCCGGAAGCTGCAATGCCGCTGGATCTTCCAGCGCTTCGGCATCTTCCATGGTCAGGCCCCGGATGCCCCCCAGTGAAAGAATCTGCTTGGACTGATGAAGATGGAAGCCATCGCCGGCCGGAGCATTTCCACCATCCTGCTGACGGAACACAGAAACCACTCTCGATCGCTGCTCCGCATTCATCTGTGTCCAAAGAACAGGCATCAGCAGTAAGCCTGTTATTGCAGCCATCGTCAGGTGTTTTGTGCGTGCTCCTGCCGCAAACAGCACAGCAAACAGAACAGGCAGAAACAGCATTGCCGTGCCCAGGTCCGGCTCTTTGAGAACAAGTAACAGCGGAACAAAAGTCATCAGGAAAGGGATCGTTAACCCTGTCAGATTCCGATGTCGGTCCTGGTGCATCAAGTGCGCAGCGAGGGCAAGAATAAATGTCAGTCGAGTGACCTCGCTTGGCTGGAAATCAAGAAATCCCAGGGGGATCCATCTTCGCGAACCATTGATCGCAGGCATGAACAGCACGACGACCAGGAGGACAACGCAAAGCAGATATGCCGGCGTACTGAATGATCGCAACGATCGATAGGGAACCGCCACTGTCGCCATCATCACAGGGATGGCGATTGCCGCCCAGATCAACTGCCGTTCGAACAGCCGCGATGCTCCGTAAAGTTCATCTGCTCGCTGTAATCCAGCCAGGCCAAAGGCGTAGATCGCCAGGGAAAGGACCGGGATGGACCAGTGAATTCGTTTCAGCAATTCCAACATCTTTGCCGCAACGGCGTCCTCCAGTGATCACTGATGTTTCACGCATCCTGCGGTGCTGGTTCGTTCAGAAGATGGTCCCCGCCGATTGCAATCAGTTGCTGAGCGGCGGAGATTCCAATGAACTCTGCGTCCGCTTTACTGCCCACTTCAACATGTGATAATCGCAGGCGGCCGTCACTTGTCAACAGAATTGAATTTAACTGCAGTTGATCTCCGATGATGCTCGTCCATGCGGCAAGAGGTGCATGACATCCGGCGCGAAGTTCACGCAGCAGTGCGCGTTCTGCAGTGACTTCGGCAAGTGTTTGCGGGCACGTAATTTGCGCCAGAAGCTTCAGCAGTTCTTCGTCGTCTGATCGGCATTCAATGCCAAGGGCCCCTTGTCCAACGGCCGGGTAAAACAGGGGCGGATGAAGGTGGAGGCTGATTCGGTCCGCAAGTCCGAGACGCGTCAACCCGGCTTCGGCCAGGATGATGGCGTCGAACTGTCCTTCGTCCAGCTTGCGAATCCGTGTATCAACATTGCCGCGAATTTCTTCCAGCTTCAAGTCTGGTCGATAGTGAAGCAGCTGGGCCTGTCGGCGAGGACTTCCAGTCCCGATACGAGCGTTGTGTGGCAGATCATGCAGTCCGGAGGGAGCGGAACTGCCGGAACCGACCAGCAACGCATCACATCTCGGCGCGCGAGGGGGAACACATCCAAGCACAAGACCTTCTGCGGAAACAGTGGGCAGGTCTTTCAGGCTGTGGACAGCCAGGTCAGCGCGATCGTCCAGAACCGCCTTTTGGACTTCGCGTGTGAAGACGCCGGTTCCTCCAAACTGACGCAGGGCATCTGTTTGATTGGTGTCGCCGGTGGTGATGATGTGAACGATTTCAACCGAGTGGCCAGTCGGCAACGATCGCAGTTGCTCGGCCATGTAGTTTGCCTGCCACAGTGCGAGTGGGCTGGTGCGAGTAGCAATGCGGAGAGTGCGTTGTTGTTGGGACATCGGAAGGACAGATTCCGGCAAACGAGCAAATCAGTGGGTGTGAAGTCGTTTGAAATGACAAGATTCAAACGCTTCGGGCCAGCGAGAAGTTTCGCCGGCCCGCGTTCTGAATCAGTTGGACACCGTCAGCCATTCGGAATGCTGACGTTGATTCGATTAGAGTGCGTAGTCAGATTCATGAGCGGCGTGGCCCCCGAATGATGTTCGGAACGCATGGGCCTGTGCCCGGATTGTGGCATCCGGTCCGGTCAGTTTCAGATAGTACACCTCGCCATCGGCTTCCAGAATGACACCAATCATTCGGTAACCTTCCATATCTTCTGTTCGCTGCTGAATCGGTGGACCGATGGATTTCTTGTAGGTTCCGGAGATCTCTGCAAGGTAATAGGTCGATTCACCAGCCTTGCCGGTTTTGATCGAAGATTTTCGGCCAGCACTTTGAAACTGACCGATCCATCGCTGGATGTTAGCGGCAACTCCTCCACCCCCGCCGGGAAAGCTGAATACGGTCAGCTCGCCTGGATCCTTATCGCCTTCAGCAATTGGCGTGTGATACGTTTTCCCAAGCCGCATGCGAGAGACAACTTCGGCATCTTTCCATGTCGAGGGCAGGTTGAGAGTGAGTTTGCCGAAAGCAGCAGCCTGAGTGGCAGGTTTTTCATTCGATGCCTTTTCGTCGGCCAGTGCCTGGCTGGCGGTTAGACACAGGGCCAGGGTCAGGATGGCTCGGAGTGAACTCTTTGTCATCATGGCAAATCCTTTCTGAATTGAAATGAGTTTCACATTATGCCTGCCCGGGGACAAATTGTCTTCGCGGCAGGCGAGATATCAACAGAAAAAGGGCGAAGTCCTTGAAGGAACTTCGCCCTGCGTTATCATTCTCAAAGCGTGAAACCGATTACTCGATCTCGTATTCTTTGGACAGAGTATCAAGGGCGTCGGTGACCTGAGCTTCGCTCATACCACCTGCACGAACAATCTCGGTACTTGCCTCGTTGTTGCCCGCCAGTTCGCGAGCTTTGGCAGAAAAACGTCCTGCGGAGTCGTAGGAGTACGTAATTTCGAGAGGTGAACCCTTCGGCAGATTGGCAGGCAGATTGAAGACGCGGAAGTCCCCAATCATTTCGCATGCTGCCGGATCAATTGCGTCCCCTTCCAAAACTTCCACGTGAATTCGCTGCTGGTTCTGGCTGTTGGTGCCGAACCTTTGCGACACACTGTGAGGAACAGGAGTGTTCTTCGGGATCATAATATGATTGATCTTACGACTCCGGTCCTTGGGATCGGTAATCTTGATTCCCAGGCTGTGAGAGTTCACATCGGAAGTCTTAACCGAGTTGAGTCGCTTCTGAACAGCTTCGGCCACTGAGTTCCCGGCTTCGCCATGGCGAGCCTGCAGGATGGCTGCGTGGATGGCTGCACCTTCTGCCACGGCACGTTCAGGTGCCAGGGCACGTGAAGGCTCGCGTTGCGTAACTTCGCGAAGCATCTGTTCCACAACCGGCATGTACGTTGATCCGCCGACCAGAACGACTTCGTCAAGCATTCCCGGTTTGACGCCTGCCTGGTGCATCACCAGTTCGGTCGTGTCTTTTGTTCGCTGCAACAGGTCAGCGGTCATGCGTTCGAAATCAACGCGCGACAATGCAACGGTCAGAGTATTACCCTTGTAGTAGACGCTGATGTTGACGGTCGGCTTTGAGCTGAGGTCACGTTTGGCGTCTTCAGATTCCTGATGGAAGGTGAGCATTGCTTCGGGGTCTTCGCTTGGGTCGGCCCCGAATTTCTGCTTGAACTGTTCAACCAGATGGTCAGACAGTCGCTTACTCCAGTCCAGTCCCCCCAGCATGACGTCCCCGTCCGTGGCGAGCACTCGGAAACTGGTAGGGGTATAGCGGACGACGGTGACGTCGAAAGTACCGCCCCCGAGGTCGTAAACCAGGATCGTCTTTTCTTCATTCTTCAGATCTGTCCGTCCCAGTTCGCCACGATTCCATGCGTATGCAAGAGTCGCCGCGGTTGGTTCGTTGATGATGTCAACCACGTTCAGGCCAGCGATTCGACCGGCGTCCTGTGTTGCCTTTCGGCGAACATCATTGAAGTAGTAGGGAACAGTGATCACTGCGTTGGCAATCGGTCCGATCACCTTTTCTGCGTCCTGCTTCATCTTCTTCAGGATCAGAGCAGACACAAATTCAGGGGTCAACTTCTTGTTCTGGTAAACAACGTAGAAGTCCTTGTTGCCCATTTCTCGTTTGATTGCTTCCACAATGGAAGTCGGATCGGCAACAGAGATACGTTCGAAGGAAGGACCCACGACAACTCGATCTTCGTCGAGCAAAACCACTGAAGGTGTGATCGGACGGCCGTCGGCATTATTGATGACGGTCGGATTACCATCTTCGTCGATGCGGGCGATGGCACTGTAGGTCGTGCCAAGGTCAATACCGACAGTGTTACCTTCAAGGAACTTCATGTGGACCCTCAGATTCTTCTTTGACTGGAACGCGATACGTACCTTGCGCTGTCCTTGCTGACAAAATGTCTGCCGTAGGATTCACCGGAAGGTCCGGGCGAATACCACGCAGACGCAAAGTCCTGCGACCTTGCGGTGGAACCAAATCAGAGATTTTTGTTCAGTGCCACCAAGGCTAGCAGATTCTGGCAATCCGAGGCCCTCGATTCAAGCGGCAGGCACGGCGAAATGCGGTATCCGGGAAGACCCGCCGAAATCATCGGACGAACCGAACAATTCGACAGGGGGCAAAGGCTGAAATGCTGAATGTTCTTTACGAGATGTCTCTTTGTTCAGGCTGCGTCAAAACTGCGGTTACGTTGTACAAATGGGACAGATCGGTTCATAGTGGCCGTCCTTCCCCCGTCTGGCCACCGTTTGAGCGGTTGTCACGCGGATCACACAACAGTACTGCCATTCGAATTGCTTCGAGCATACCGGAATGGTCGGCTGGGGTTGAAGGATTCCATGCGCGGTCGAATGCCGTTCCGTGGGTCGGACTGGTTCGAATGATGGGCAGGCCCAGCGTAATATTCACGGCAGAATCAAATCCAATGAGTTTGACGGGAATGTGTCCCTGATCGTGGTACATCGCCACCACACCATCAAATTCTCCCAGAACGGCCCGACGTATCAGCGTGTCGACTGGCAGGGGGCCGGTCACATTCGTGCCCCCGGCGGCCGCCTGTTCAACGGCAGGGCGAATCATTCGAGACTCCTCGTCTCCGAACAGACCGTTTTCGCCACCGTGAGGGTTGAGAGCGCAGACGGCAATGGCTTTGCGTGAGCAGCCGATTCGCGTGAGGAACTGGTCCATCAGCTGGATTTTTTCCAGCACCGCTTTCTGTGACAGGAGCTGCGGCACACTTTTCACCGAAGTGTGTAGCGTCACGTGGGCGATGCTGAGTCCATTTCCGTCAAACTCGGTTTCATCCTGCATTCCACTCAGGACCCCACGGATGTTTCGAATGCGGGACTCGGACAGGTGAAGCATCATGGCGAATTCTTCAATCCGGCATTCGGCGGCCAGAATTTCTGTGTGACCTGGTTCCTGATGTCCGGCTGCGTGCAGGGACTCCTTGTTCAGTGGGGCGGTGACAATGGCGTCGGTCACCCCCGACTGAGTCAGGCGAATGGCTTCAACCAGATATTGATAAGCAGCTTCGCCCGCCGTCGAGCTGACTTGACATCCAGGGGCGGAGAGAACGGCATCCCCGGCTGGATTCCAGCAGGCAACCTGTCCGGAAGATTGAAGTTTCTGCAACAGGGACTGCAGGTGACCTTCGCCCGGAATTGCATCCAGAGGGACAAAGGTCAGCGATTTTCCAGCCAATTGGGCTGCCTCCTCCATGACGCGCGGGTGCCCGATGACTAAAGGAAGGAACATACAATGTGACGGAGAAATCTCGGTACTGCTGGGCGGATGAAGGATGCTGTTCAGCGCCCGAACGACGACTTCGGGGCCGATTCCCGCAACATCTCCAATGGTGATGGCGACTACCGGGCAGGATTGGGGAGAATCGTTCGAAGCGGTGGACAAGTAGTTAGCAGGCATGGCAGTCGGCTCGGATCGTCAGAAACTGGTGGTGACTTGGCAGGTCGAAATGTCCTAAACTGCCGGATGTCAGCGGCAGTGAAATTGGATTCCCTGGCTGCTGACTCAGGGATTCTAACGGTTCAATGGTTTTTTGTACGGAGTGGCAGGGATGCGTTTCAAACGCTGCGCTCAGATCGCGTTGCTCAGGGTCGTCGCGGGCATTTTGGTTTCAGGGGCTGCTCATGCTCAGCAGAAAGCCCCGACGGCCGAACAGATTCTGAAGGCCTACCGCCCAAGCCAGTCAGATGTGGAAATTGATAACCCGACGGCGGAAGAACTACCCAAATGTCGAGTCGAAAATGAACCTGGCAGTTACGTCGTGTTGGGAGCAGCCGGCCAGGTCCTCCGCCGGATCTCGGACACCAATGCCGACGGTTTTGCCGACCAGTATCGATACTATCGCATGGGGCTGGAAGTCTTCCGCGATATCGATACCAACAAGAACAACAAGCCGGACCAGTGCCGGTGGATGAACTGGGGCGGGACTCGCTGGGGGCTCGACCAAAATGAAGACGGCCGCATTGATGCGTGGCGCATTCTTTCAGCTCAGGAAGCCGCTCGGATCGCGGTCGAGTCAATGATCCGCGGAGATGTTCAGGCACTCTCCAGCGTGATGTTATCTGCAGACGACATCAAGAATTTGAAAATCAACGATTCTGTCGCCAGAGAACTGGCGGCTGCGACCAGTGATTTGCCCGGAAAGCTTCGGGCAATCCTGTCCTCCAGTAAGATTCTGAATCAGCGATCAACATGGGTACGATTTGATCCGCCCGTCCCCGGACTCATTCCGGCAGAAGACGACAGGGCGGCAACTGACCTGACTGTCTATGAAAACGCCATGGCCATCGTGCAAAATGGAGAGAAGCACGATCTGGTCATGATCGGAGAGATGGTTCAGATCGGGAACGTCTGGAAACTGGCTCAATTGCCCAGCCCACTTGAAGGAAGCGGCCCGCAGACAATTCAACTCGGCGGAATTCTGATGCAGCCTCAGCTCACACGAGCATCCGCGGGTGCGCCCGACAGTATGTCGGAAGAAATGCAGCGTCTGCTGGCAGAGCTGCAAAAAATCGATGAAGCAAGTCCATCTGCCGAAGCAACCCCTGCTCAATTGGTGGCCTTCAACGTTCAGCGCGCGGATGTTCTGGAAAAACTGATGCAACAGCCACAGTCGGACGAAGACCGTGTGCAATGGATTCGTCAGTTCGCAGAAGGCGTTACCGCTGCTACTCAGACTGGTGAATATGCTGCTGGTCCCAAACGACTGGCGGATCTGCAGGAAAAAGTAAAAGACAACGAAGAACTGCTGAGCTTCATCTACTACCGCCGTCTTCTGGCGGAGTACGCAATCCGTCTGAAGAATGCCGATCCCAAGGCCCCGGATGCTGCTCAGACATGGTGGGGCGAACAGGTGGAAGCCTACGTCAAACGCTGGCCAAAATCAGAGAGTGCACCTGAAGCCATCGCACAGCTTGCCATTGGTGCTGAGCTTCTTGGGCGAATCGACGATGCGAAGTCCTGGTATACGATGCTGGCTCGTGACTACGAACGAAGCAATCAGGGGATCCGGGCCCGTGGAGCGCTGAAGCGACTGGCTTTGAATGGAACGAGACTGGAACTTCAGGGGCGGTCACTAAACGGGCAGCCGCTTTCCATTCAGCAGTATCGAGGCAAAGTGACGCTGGTCGTATTCTGGACAACCTGGGCCACGCCATTTACTTCGGATCTGCAAACCATTAATGCGATTTATCAGAAGTATCAGCCGTCCGGATTTGAGATCCTTGGCGTGAATCTGGATTCCACCGTGGATACGCTTCCCGCCTATCTCAGACAGTACGGAATTCGATGGCAGAGTATTCGTGACGCTGGCGGTATGGAAGGTCAGCTGGCTCGCGACTATGGAATCATTTCAGTGCCAACGATGTTCATAATGGATAAGGATGGTGTCGTAGCCAGTGGCATCGCTACGGAGAATCTTGAAACCGCTGTTCAGGCATTGCTGAAGGGTGAAAAGCTGGATGCAACGCGACAGTCAGCGGCGAACGCTCCCAGAACGCAAAAGAACTAACTGACATCGCAGTCGTTCGATACCAAACTTGTTCCTCCTGACGCACCGACCTGTTACAGGTCGGTGCGTTGTTCTTTTCGGGTTTCTCAGCGTGATTTGAATTGACCGGGGTCAACAACAGGAATTCAACGCGTCAGCCAAACATGGCTGGCCGGTGAGCAACACTGATATGTGAGCAACAATGAGATGTGAGCAACACTGAGATGTGTGCAACGGCAACGGGCCGCGCGGTCCGATGCCGGTCAATCGGAAGAACTATATCGGCGCGACATCGACGCTCACGGCCTGCGAAGTATCGCCACCTCCAAGGAAAATACCGCGGACCGGGACGACGTCCGAATAGTCTCGCCCCGTGGCGACAGGAATGTGGTCTGTGGAACAGACACAATCGTTTGTGGGATCAATATCAACCCAGCCAATGGTTTCGCCCGCATACACAGACAACCATGCATGAGACTGATCTGCACCGATAAGCCGCTCCCTGCCTTCGGGCGGCTCCGTTCGCAGATAGCCGCTGACATAGCGTGCCGGAATACCAATCGATCGGAGACATGCAATGGCAATGTGAGCAAAGTCCTGACACACACCTCGTCCCCCTTCAAACGCTTCTTCTGTCTTTGTGTCGACGTGTGTGGCGTCTTTATCGTAAACGAACGATTCGTGCATGTGCGTGTTGAACGACTTGATCGCCTGCAGCAGGGAGGCATCGGAAGGGAAGAAGCGGCGTGCGAAGCTGCTGAAAATCTGACCTTTCCGAATTCGGGGGGAATTAAACAGAAAGACTGCTACCTTCAGCCATTCGTTTCCGCATCCCGCGTTGAGCTCTTTCCTCAGATCGGCCACTGTGAAAGACTCAGTGCCTGACGACAGTTGCGACTCTTTCACGTCAACTCGACTAACCGCAGTGATCGATAGTTGCGAATGCGTCTCCTCCAGAGAAAATGCGTGCACGACATTTCCGAACGCATCAATCCTGCGACTGGCAGAAGTGGGAGTGGGCCGAATCGTCAACCGGTGATGAAGGCATGTCAGCGTGGCGGAATCTCGTGGTGTCAGGATAACGACGTTCTGGCAAATGCTGACCGCCGACGTGTACTGGTACGTCGTTGTATGAGTGATTTTATATTTCATCGGGTCGACTTCCCGGAGTCGCGACGTGGATTCCCGGACGCTGCCTGCGTCGAGTTTGATACTCGGTGCAGATGCGGATTGGACATGGCGAAGTGACGGGTCAGCCCGGCGTGAATCAGAAATCGGCCTGATAACTCATCGGACAATCGCGGCAATTGATCGTCCAGACGTTTTGTAAGCTTTTGAAGCTGAAGGCGACGTCCTGAGGCATCCGCCTCGCTTAGCTCGAAAATATCTGCGAGCCGAACAGCGTTTGCCATGGCAAGCCCATGACGCTGTTCAGAATTCAGCATTGCCTGAGTTTCTCCATGTGGCATTGCGTCCAGATGCTGGTTGATCTGCTGTATTTGAAACAGGATGGACCTTGGATTTGTTGAATCCGTAATGAGCAGATCAAGTACGACCGGGATCTGGTAAGTCGCGAGATAACGACTTCGATATGTCATCAGGCTGTTTGTGATCTTGAGTACCGTTTCGATGACGGCCGGGTCAACGACTACCGGATCCCCGCCTGGGGTAACCTGACAAAAGAAATTCTTGATCAGCCCATTAATCTGTGCTGTTCTTTCGAGTCGCTGGCCAAGGTCCAGAAAACGCCATGCCAGTGTGCGCGTCATGCTTTCGGCGGCCAGTCCGGAGAAGGCTGCAAAGTCCGCCAGCATGCGGTCGAGCATGTCCATGACATCTAAGTCACGAAGGTCCTTTCCATATGTTTCCGGTTTCATCCGTTCCTTAATGCGATCGATCGTCCTCCACATGTCCGGGGAAATTCGATCCCGCACGCGCACGGCATTGTAGGTTGCGCTGGCAATCGTGGATCGCAGCCCCATTGGACGCTGAAGGTCGAAGAGAGATTCGGGCAGCAGGTCGATCAACTCCGTTGACATTCGACGCAGTTCCGGAACCGCATGGTCTGGTTCAATGTGTCCATGTTCCGCGAGAGATCTCAGCAGGGGCTGATGTTCAGGCCCATCCGGCAACTCTGATTCAAACGATTCGAAAACCGTCCGGAACAGACGGCAGGTCTGTTCAGCCCGTTCAATGTATCGCCCCAGCCAGAACATGTTATCTGCAACTCGACTTGGCAGTTCAGAACCGCTTCTGCGCGGCTGAACCATCGTAGTCGGCGCATCCAGAAGACTGATTTCCGGCTCGTGGTGCTGAGTCAGAATCCAGACATCCTGCGTTCGTTCCCCGGACGTCATCGTGAAGTTCAGATTCTCAGACTGGGGTGAAACGCGAGCCAGTCCACCTGGCAGGCTCCGAAATCCGGAATCCGAATGGATCAGAAACGCCCGCAACGCCAGATACCAGGGCACTACCTTCCCGTCGACAAGTACGGGTGCAGTGGATCGGTGAACGGGGCTTTGCGCCACGTAGCTGGTGGGCTCCGCGCGGATCTTCTGTTCCAGTTCATTACGTTGCTGGGCCGACATCCCCGAGGAATGGAGCGGCGGTTCATCGGTTGTTCTGAATGCCGGTCGAACGATCATTGTGTCCAGATTTCGCAGCACGTGCTCCATCGCGCTTGATTCGCCGCACCACCAGGTCGGAACGGACGGCAGCTGCAACTCTTCGGACAGCAGGAATCGGCTGATTGCGGGCAGATACGGTACAAAGGCCGGGGATTCGATGAGTCGACTTCCGATGGAATTTGTGACCGCGATCTTTCCGCTCCGAATCGTTTCCAGCAGGCCCGGCACACCGTGTTCAGAACCAGGATTCAACTCAATCGGATCACAATCATCATCGTCCAGCCGCCGAAACAGAACTTCAACGGGAAGCAGCCCGCCCAGGGTTTTTAATTGCACGCTTTCCCCGCGAATTGCGAGGTCACCACCTTCGGCGAGCGTGTAGCCCAGGTACCGCGACAAATAAGAGTCTTCGAAGTACGAACGACTCTTGGGCCCCTTTGACCAGAGAACGATTCGCGGATTGTCCCGAAAACGCGGGGCCAGTTGCCGCAGTTGTTCTTTCATGGTTGCATAGAACGGTGCCAGACGTTTGACGGGCACTTTTCGCAGAATCCCCGACAACATACGTGACGTGACAATGCGGTTCTCCAGTGAATACCCGAGTCCGAAAGGTGATTTGACACGATCTCCGGTGACCCACCACTTGCCATCCGTGTCTCGAGCCAGATCGCTGACGTAATAATCCAGAAAGCGATGACCTGATGCGTACAACTGCTGATAAACGGGGTACCAGGCAGGATGTCCGAACACAAGATCGGGGGGGATGATCCGTTCTTTCAGAAGTCGCTGGTCACCGAACAAGTCCGACAGCAGAGCTTCCATCAATCGGGCGCGCTGAGCAAGTTTCAGACTCAGCGACTGCCATGCTGATTCAGCAAAAACCAACGGAATGGCGTCCAGCAACCACGGCCTGGATACTGTGCCTTCCGAATCGTGCGGGTTAAATGTAACCCCGTCCCTGGAAATCTGCGTCCGTGCCTGCTGCCAGCGATTGCTGAGTTCCTCGAGTCCCATGCTGTCGAGACGTGCCACCACAGACTGCCATTCCTTCCGGATTGACCCATTGGGAAGGCAACATTCGTCATACGCTCCGGCCAGCGGCTGGTATTCACTAAAAAAAGAGAATGGCTTTGCGCCAGTGCCGGGATGGATCGATCCGTCGATGCGATTGGAACTCATGCAGGACTAACGCCTCGGCGCAGATCGAGCGTCAGGGGAAACGCCGCGTTAATCTCGCGCGGCGGGATATTAACCGGCCCGGGGGTATGCCCCATCGCAAAGAATCGTGACACTCGCCTCGCCTCGGCTTCGTACGCATTGACAGGAAAAGTTTCATAGTTTCGGCCGGCCGGGTGCGATACGTGGTAAACGCATCCGCCGATCGATCGTTCTGACCAGACATCCAGAATATCAAAGACGAGCGGACTATGCACGGGTACCGTGGGATGCAAACACGATGGCGGCCACCAGGCACGATAGCGAACGGCTCCGACGTATTCTCCCTGGACACCGGTGGGGTGCAGCGGAATGCGTCGACCATTGCATGAAATCACATGTCGAGTGCCCGTCATTCCTGTCACTCGAACCTGCAGCCGCTCGACCGACGAATCGACGAATCGGACCGTTCCACCTCCGCCTGGCTCTTCGCCCAGCACGTACCAGGGTTCAATGGCATTGCGTAACTCGAAATGAATTCCGTCCACGGTAATCTCACCGATCATCGGAAAACGAAATTCGAAGTGTGGCGAAAACCAACTGCGTTCAAACGCTAAACCAGCGGCGTTCAGATCTTCGATTACGTGGCCAAGGTCCGTCCAGACGAACCAGGGTAACAGATAACGGTCGTGCAGTGAGGTTCCCCAGTCGGTCAGTCGTTCGTTGAATGGCGTTGACCAGAATTTCATCGCGAGAGCCCGAATCAGCAGTTGCTGCGTCAGACTCATCTGTGCATGCGGCGGCATTTCAAATCCGCGGAGTTCGACCAGGCCAAGTCGTCCCGTCGTACTATCCGGCGAGTACAGTTTGTCGATACAAATCTCCGCACGATGCGTGTTTCCAGTCAGATCGATCAGCAGATTTCTGAACAATCGATCCACCAGCCATGGCGCAGATGGCTGACTCCGATCGGGGACCTGCGAAAAAGCAAGTTCCAGTTCATAAAGTGCATCACGGCGACCTTCGTCAACGCGTGGAGCCTGGCTCGTGGGGCCGACAAAACGTCCGCTGAAAAGGTAAGACAATGAAGGGTGATTCAGCCAGTAGCCAACGAAGCTCTTCAGCATGTCCGGGCGTCGAAGGAAAGGGCTGTCCGCCGGAGTTGGTCCACCCATGACCACATGGTTGCCACCACCAGTTCCCGTATGATGTCCGTCCAGATCAAACTTCTCGGTACCAAGACGCGTTTGGCGTGCAAGTTCGTAAAGCGTTGTTGTTGTTTCAACCAACTCATCCCACGAGGATGCCGGATGCGTATTTACTTCGATGACGCCCGGATCCGGTGTCACTTTCAGACACTGAAGCCGGTCGTCCTGCGGCGGTAAATAGCCTTCGATCACAACCGGCATTTTTAATGTCTGGGCTGTGCATTCGACGGCAGCAAGCAATTCCAGGTAGTCTTCGAGAAGTTCAACCGGTGGCATGAACACATGAAGACGCCCGTTACGGGGTTCTACACATAACGCTGTGCGAACCACCGAACCCGGATCCATCACTTCATCGGGAGAATGAACTCTGGACAGCAACTGTTCTGAAATTCCCTGAACGCCAACAGCCTGCTCTGCTCCTCGCAGGAAATCCTGTCGCCGATCATCAAATCGTGGCAACGGTGGTCGCTGGATGGTCGGGTCTCGCGGCTGAAAAGGCGGCAGTCTGGAATCCGGCACGTAGGGCAGGGAATCCAGTGGCAATCGCAGCCCCAGCGGCGAGTCTCCTGGAAGGAGAAACATGCGTCCTGACCGAACCGGCCACGGTCCACTGATCCAGGGGCGATGCTGGCTCTGCCACCACTGGCGTTTTAATGGCATTACGAATCCCACCGGCGCGTTGAGTCCGCGTTCGAAAACCGAAACCATTCTGGCTCGGTCTTCCGGATTGCGCAGCTTTGGGTCACGTGGATCCACATTCACCGGCAGCCGCTGTTCCTTCACCAGGTAATGTGCGATGTCTTCGAAGGCGGGGACGATGTAGCGGTCATTGACTTCCAGAGCTTTTGCCAGGTGGTGAATAAAGCGGGCCGCCGCATCTGCATCCAGGCCATAATCGCGATCGATGTCGGCAATCAAACCTGCATCATGCCAGACCGGCAGTCCGTCGGTTCGCCAGTAACAACCCAGTGCCCATCGGGGCAGAGACTCTCCGGGATACCATTTTCCCTGACCATAATGCAGAAATGCCCCTGCAGCGAAGGCGTCGCGCAGTCGCTTGATGAGCACTTCGGACAGACGCCGCTTTTGTGGTCCGACAGCAGCGGAATTCCATTCTGCGCCTTCCATGTCATCGACCGATACGAAGGTTGGTTCGCCGCCCATCGTCAATCGAACATCTTCCTCCTTGAGCCTGCGATCCACTTCGTTGCCAAGGCGATTGATCGCCTCCCATTGCATGTCGGTGTATGGCCTGGTCACTCGCGGATCCTCGTGGATGCGAGTCACAGTCATTGCGAAGTCAAATTCAACCTCACATTCATCCAGTGTTCCACTGATGGGCGCGGCTGACATTGGCTCCGGCGTACAGGCCAGAGGAATGTGGCCTTCGCCTGCGAACAAACCGGAAGTCGGATCGAGCCCCACCCATCCAGCTCCGGGAAGGAAGACTTCGGCCCAGGCGTGAAGGTCCGTGAAGTCGTACTCTGCCCCGCTTGGACCATCCAGGGACTTTACGTCCGGAGTAAGCTGAATCAAATACCCGGAAACAAATCGGGCGGCTAAACCAAGGTGGCGCAGAGTCTGTACCAGCAACCATCCGGTGTCGCGGCAGGACCCTCGCTTCAGTGTCAGAGTTTCTTCGGCCGACTGGACACCGGGTTCCATCCTGATTTCATAGCGAATCTCCTGCTGCAGGCGTGCATTCAGATCAACCAGAAAATCGACCGTGTTTCGTCGGGTGCGGTCGATACTGTCGATGAAGGACCGCCATTGAGGACCCGGTTCTGTAAGTTCCAGAAACGGAAGCAGATCGCGCCGCAAAGCCTTGTCGTATTGAAATGGAAACTGATCCCCGGATTCTTCAACGAAGAAATCGAATGGATTGATGACCGTCATTTCTGCGATCAGGTCGACCTCAACAGACAACTGCTTCGTCTTATCAGGGAAGACGAATCTTGCCTGATAATTGGCGTGAGGGTCCTGCTGCCAGTTAATAAAATGTTTTTCAGGCTTAACGGTCAGCGAATAGCTGTGGATTGGAGTTCGACAGTGTGGTGCCGGTCTCAATCGTACGATCTGTGGCCCAAGTGAAATCCGACGATCGTAGTAGTATGTCGTCTTGTGATTCAGTGCGACACGAATGGTCATAGGTTATCTGTCGATAGGGCGAATGTGATTTGAAGCGTCACTGCGACCTGGCAGTGCACCGGATGTCAGCCGTCGTCGCTGACTACGCGCCGATGATCTGACTCTGTGACTGTGCCACCTGGTTCTGTGACGGAGATGACTCTTCTGAATCAGGGAAGCAGCGGAATGCAAAGTAAGTATTGTGAATGGCTTCACCAATTGCATTCAATTTCGTCTGCAGATCGTCGATAAACTCGTGGGTGCCGCCATTGATAATTGATTCGGCGGATGTTTCGGTCAGCTGGCTGATCAGCCCCTGCGTTAACCGCAGAGCCGGATTTCCATCAGGCAGTTCCGGCCCGGGAATTTCCTCCAGGGAATTTCGAATCTGCTTAATGCAAAACAACACTGCTCTTGGAAAGCGGGTATCGAGCAACAGAAACTCAACCACCCGATGCACAGTCAATGCATGGTATCGCTTTCGAAACATCTCGAAGCCGCTTACCGATCGCAGCACTGCTGACCACATCAGGTCATCCAGAGTTGTATTGATATCCTGGATGCTTCGCAGCAGAGTAAAATACTTGACGTCAAGGATGCGGCTGGACTTATCGGCTCGTTCGAGAACGCGACCCAGATTTGCAAAATGCCATCCACTACCGCGCGACATCGTACCTTCCAGGATTCCGGTGAACAGATGGGATTGTTCCCGCACCTGTTCATAGAATTCGATGTTTGCTGCACTGACGCCTGATTCCGCGGCACGCTTGACCAGGTGGTAGAAGTCGTTGAGCTGTTCCCACGCTTCAGATGAGATTGCTTCGCGAACCGTACGTGCATTCTCCCGTGCATTGCGGATCGCTGTGAAGACGGAGTTCGAATACTCGCGATCGAAGGTGAGGAACTGTCGGACATTCTCTGACGTGAATTCGCCGTATTTTTCGAGGAACTGTTCGTCATCGCCGGTAGCACGGATTAGTGGTTCCCATTGTTCGCCGGCCTGAACTGGCTGGTCGAGAACCAGTTGAACGGTGACTTCCACAAACCTTGCAATATTCTCTGCACGTTCAACATACCTCGACATCCAGTAGATTGAATTTGCCACTCGACTCAGCATTGCCTGATTCCCCGTAGTTTCTCTGATTGATTCACCAGCGCTGCACGGTCTTACAAAACGTCGTCGACATCAGATTTTTCGTGGTGATACCCGGAGATCACCCACGTGTCTTTGCTGCCGCCTCCCTGAGATGAATTGACCACCAGCGATCCCTTTTTCAGTGCGACACGGGTCAGACCTCCGGGCAGGACCCAAACAGATTCTCCGTAAAGAATATACGGGCGAAGGTCGACGTGTCGGCCTTCAAAATGATCACCAACGAGTGTTGGGACCCGGGATAATGCCAGAGTTGGCTGAGCAATATAGTTTCGCGGATCGGCCTTGATCAGTTCTGCAAACTTACGCTGCTCTGCTTCGGTGGAATGTGGTCCAACAAGCATTCCGTAACCTCCCGCTTCATTTGCGGCTTTCACCACAAGTTCCGGCAGGTGTTCCAGTACGTACCTGCGATCGTCTTCACGTTCGCAAACGTATGTGGGCACGTTGGGAAGGACGGGCTCTTCGCCAAGATAGTAGCGAATCATCTCAGGCACATAGGCGTAGATGACTTTATCATCGGCGACACCCGTGCCCGGGGCATTCGCGAGGGCCACGTTGCCTTTACGATAAGCTCTCATCAGGCCTGGGACCCCGAGCATCGAATCTTTTCGGAAAGCTTCCGGGTCCATGAAGTCGTCGTCGATCCGCCGATAGATCACATGGACTCTCTGAAACCCCTCTGTGGTCCGCATAAAGACCCGGTCGTCGTGTACCACCAGATCCTGGCCCTCGACCAACTCGACGCCCATCTGCTGAGCGAGGAAGGAATGTTCGTAGTAGGCTGAATTATAGATTCCGGGCGTCAGGACGACGATCGTTGGATCGGGAGTGTCTTCCGGGCTCAGCCATGAAAGGGTGTTGTACAATCGGGACGGATAGTCGATGACCGGCCGGACTCTGGAATCTGCAAAAATGTGGGGGAAGCTTCGCTTCATGACGGAGCGATTCTGAAGTACATACGAAACCCCGGAGGGACATCGAAGGTTATCTTCAAGAACGTAGATGGCTCCGTCGCTGTGCCTGACAAGGTCGGTGCCTGTAATGTGGCACCAGATGCCTTTCGGGGGATTCAGCCCGATGCATTGTGGACGAAAAGACTTTGCCTTCTCCAGCATTGAACGCGGCACTATGCCTTCGTTCACAATGTTTTGAGAATGATAAATATCGTCGAGGAACAGATTCAGGGCTTTAATGCGCTGACGCAGACCAGCTTCGATGTGTGCCCATTCGAATGCCTGCACCACGCGGGGAATAATATCGAACGGAAAGATTTTCTCAGTGCCGTGTTCGTCGCCGTAGACCGTGAAGGTAATCCCCATCCTCAGCAATGCCCGATCGATGGCTTCCTGACGAAACTTCAGTTCACTCAACGGCAGATCGTTGATTCGACTCACCAGAATCTCCGACCCTGATCGGGGACTGCCGGCTTCACTGATAATCTCGTCGTAGAACCCCTCGGTGTCGTAGTCTTCGAATGTGAATTGGCGCATATGAATTTTGGTCTGCTCAGGGTTTACGCAGTGCTGAGTGTTTTTACAGCACTGCTATCCCTTTGGTTCTATGGGATTGAGGAAAGAATGGAACCCTCAATCTTGAATTAATGTTTAACCGGGGTTTTAGAGAACACATTGTTCCAGAAAAGAGCGATTCATTCAGGAAAGAGTGACGTTTGCCTGTTTTCCGCATCGAGCCTCGAGGAGCAAACATCGTACCGTGGCTGGATCTCTACTCCGGTGTTCTCAGGCTGTGGACTTTGTGTTTCTGGATCGGCCCCTGGGAGGTGACCATGGATTTCGATTCAGCGCTTCTCCGGGATAATGGCCCTGGCGGCATTTTGCGGCCTCTCTTCAACTAGAAAATGTCCCAGAAGCTGATTCTGCTCAGTTCGTATGGCCCAGACGGCACCCGGACGACTGCGAATGACTTTACGATCGCCTGGCACAAGGGTGCCATACGACTCTTCGGTGTCCTTCTGACTTCGCCAGAATAATTCAATCGTTTCGCGACCTGCGTTGATGAAAGTCACTGCTTGCGGGATTCCGGCCGGTCGTGACACGGGAAGCGACATTCCTTCATGGGGAACCCATGCTAATGCCGGGAGATCGGCGGCTGACCGTCGGGCTGCTGCTGTGCGAGTGTTCCGCAACGTTACAAATGGATGCGGAACCGGCGGCCGTGGTCGTTCTTTCCACATCTGTTCGCTGAGCAATGTCAGAAGGCCTTCATGCTCGGGGCGTCCTGCAATATTCTGATTCTCGTCCGGATCATTCGAATGGTCGTAGAGTTCCTGAGCTGTGACACTGCCGGTTGTCTGATCCTGCCATTCGATGTACCGGTATCGATCCGTTCGCATGGCATACCCCATATATTCTCGACCCTCATGAGTGCGAGGGAACTGGCTGTACGCAGCTTCCTTAACGCTGCTGGATTCTCCCTTCAGAATTGGTACCAGGCTTGTGCCTTCCACCGATTCAGGAACCGGCAACGCGGCCAGTTCACACAAAGTTGGATAGATGTCGACAAATTCAACGAGCGCATTCGACATTGTTCCATTTGCCTTTGCTCCGGGAGCCCGGATCATCAACGGTGCGCGAGTATCGATTTCGTAGTTGGTCTGCTTACACCAGGCGCCATGCTCGCCGAGCTTCCAGCCATGATCACCCCAAAGCACAACAATCGTATTCTGGTGAAGGTCTAGTGATTCCAGTTGTTGCAGGAGTAGCCCCACCTGAGCGTCAATAAAGGAAACGGACGCGTAGTAACCGTGTTTCAGCTCGCGTTGCTGATGGACGCTCAGCGGACGTTCAAAGGGCGACGGTGCATCGGCGTAATCCATGTAAGCGCGGATTTCATAGAAACCTCCCAGTGAACGATTGCCGAATGCAACAGCGGGTGAATCCCGGGGAAGAAATGAGTTGGTTGCTAATGGTATTTGATCGCGGTTGTAAAGCTCCCAGTATGGCTGAGGAACAATAAACGGCAGATGTGGACGAATATAACCGACCGCCAGAAAGAACGGTTTTTCTCCGCGGGCCAGTTCGGTCATCTTCTCCAAGGCATCCCGAGTTTGCTTGCCGTCATAGTTTTTGGTTTCGGGCTGTTGCTGAACTTCAGTCGCTGGTCCACGCATTCGCGCGATCACTGATTGTGGCCGCCCGTCTTTCTTCATCTGTTTCCGATACTCTGCCAGCCGAAGACGATTGTCTTCTGAATAGGAGATCACTCCCTGTGGATTATGTGTTGGCTCGTCCCAGGATGCGGCATCGGGAAACGGATTGTGAAAAATCTTGCCGTAGGCCACCGCTCGATAACCATGAGATCGAAAGTGCTGTGGCACTGTTACTGCATCCGGAATGACAGAACGCATCTCCGTGATCAGGTCCCAGACTCTTGTGGAATCCGGCCGCATCCCCGTCATCAACGACACTCGCGAAGGATTGCAGACGGCCTGCTGACAATAGGCCCGACGAAATGCAACGCCGGATGCGGCAAGCTCATCGATATGGGGCGACTGAATGGCTTCGACACCGTAGCAGCCCAGCTCATTCCGCAAGTCATCAATAGCGATGAACAGAACATTGGGCCGCTGGATTTCATCCGCAAGGCCGGTGAAAGACAGCTTCGTGAGCAACACAACGGCGATTAACATGTTTCGCATGAAACGCAGCCCCTTCTACAGTCGGACGATAAACGCAGTCTGCTGGTGCATTCTCATTCTGCCAGCGCGTTCTCCTTCTATAACGCTCACGGCCGAACAATGAATGTCCCAATTCCCTTTCGGAATCGCAAGTCATATATTGGGGCAGGCGCAAGTGAAACTCACTGTCGAGATCACCAGCCGTCTGTATCTGTCGGCCGAACACAACGAAGGCCGGCAGTGACCACCGACAATTTCAGAACGGTTAAGAACCAAAGCTCCGACAAGTCGGAGCACTCCAAAATAATGGAGTGCGGTGACTCGGCACCGCTTTGGATTTTCCAGCTCCGACCAACGAGGCCAAAACGACAGAATCATGACCGACAACAAGTTCAAAACGGTTCAGAACCAAAGCTCCGACAAGTCGGAGCACTCCAAAATTATGGAGTGCGGTGATTTTCAGAATGTTTCGGCATGTTGATTTCGAGTGCAACTTCCGCGAGGACCCCTGTCTTGTCACAGTCACTGCTTCAGGTCATCAGGATTATTCTGGCTGCGTCGTTCATCATCGTTCGGGGGCATTCATTGAAAGCGGACGACGCGAATTTGCAGTTCACGAAAAATCAACTCACAGATGAGCAGGTAGCTGCATTCGCCGCTCTGGCATTGAAAAGCATTCCGCAGGAATTCCCGAATAAGCCATCGAACGTCATGACATCAGCGGCGGACGTAAAATCTCCGAAGCAAATGCATCCTGTCTTCTACGGATGCTTCGACTGGCATTCTTCCGTCCATGGACACTGGATGCTGGCACGTCTGCTCAGGAATTATCCCAACGCTCCGATCGCACCTCGCATTCGAGCGGTGCTGAATGATCAACTCACACAGGATAAACTCAGGACGGAGGCGGAATATTTTACGGGCAAAGAAAACAAGAGCTTCGAGCGGATGTACGGTTGGGCATGGACTCTTCAACTTGTGGCAGAACTGCATGACTGGCAGGACGAAGATGCCCGGCGATGGCGCCAGAATCTGGAGCCACTCGAACGGACCATTGTTCAGCTGGCCAGCGAATATCTGCCAAAGTTGTCATTTCCAATCCGCACAGGCATCCATCCCGACACTGGCTTCGCATTGGCGATGGAGCTGGACTACGCTCGCACAGTGAAGAATTTGCCGTTTGCGGAATTGATTCAGGCGAAGGCGATGGCGTTCTACGGACAGGACCGGGATTACCCGGTCCACTACGAACCCTCCGGTCACGATTTCTTTTCTTCCGGCTTCAATGAAGCAGATCTGATGCAGCGCGTTTTGCCAAAGCAAAAGTTTGCAGAATGGTTAGACCAGTTTCTTCCCCATCTGCGTACAAACAAGATGGGCCCAATGATGACGCCGGTCAAAGTCACTGATGTGACGGACGGGCATCTGGTGCATCTCGCCGGGCTCAATCTGTCACGTGCCTGGACAATGAAGGGAATTGCGGCGGCGCTGCCGGAGCATGACGATCGCCGCGAAATCCTGCTGGAGAGCGCGCATGCGCACGGCAATGCAGGACTGAGTTACGTGACAAGCGGCCACTACGAAGGTGAACACTGGCTGGCAACGTTTGCCGTGTATTATCTGACCAGGTAATGCTCATGTGACAATTGCCGGTGTGATTTTGAATTCCAGGTGCATCTCCCCAGGTTCAAATGCCCAGGCGATTGTTTGCCATTCATGATGCGACACTTCTGGCGTTGAGATTTTTCCCGGCGCGGCGTGAAATTGTTCCCGGAAGAATTCCTGACAATCATCACAGACGCACCTCTGGTCTCCTCGGAATCAGCGTCTGACGCTGGTGTTGTGGTTTTTCAACATAATTTGAATTTCTTCACATGGGTGAACTACGTTTTCGGATGAGTTTTTCAGGCATTACGGGTTGGTTCGTCAGAACCAGTCCTGACTCCCAGGTGTTGTATGGTCGACTCCGATGAGAATTCTCCCCTTCCAATGCGTTCTGACTGGCCTCGTGCTTCTGGCGTTCGGTGCAACGAGCCATCAATGCCTGGCGGAGGACCAAATAGCTTTGGCGACTACCAGGCATGCGAAGGAGATGCCGCGACCTGACGAAGCTCATGGTGAGTCTGACGACTCAGATTCAAAACGTCTGGAAATCCATATCTCGGAGGCAGCCGAAATCGGAACTGAACTTCCCGGGTTTCCGCCGGATGAGATTGCGGGAGTTTCCACGAAGGAACTGACTGGTTTCAGAATCATTGGTGGTGATGACGGCGGAGTCTTTCAGATTGATTCGGAGACTGGAAAGATCGCTGTCAGGAACTCTGACGCTCTTGACTTCGAAACAGCCCCGATGCGGCGGCTTGAAGTCGCAATGCAGCGAAAGTCGGTCAGCGAAGTTGAACGATCGCTGGAGCAGCAGTTCCTGGAATCGATTGAGGAATCGGGAGCTTCCGTCACTGACTTTGTTCCGCAGCTACGAGTGCATGCGAACGTGACATTGTGGCTTTTTACTGACGATGTCAACGAAACGCATAAGCTGGCTGGTCATGTACTGACGGTTCCGGAGAACTGTTTTCATGGTCATTCGGCAGGCAGGATCCGGGTGGATGATCCGGATGCCGATGGGAAGTTTCAGTTCGAGCTGCTTTCTCAGTCTCCATCAGATGCGTTTGCTGTCGACGAGCAATCGGGGGAGATCACTGTGGAAGATCCCGCAGCCATGAATTTCGAGCGTTGCAGTGAATTTCATTGTCTGGTCCGGGTTCGCGACCAACACGGTCTCTCCGTAACAGAAAAAGTGATCATACGCCTCGTCGATATCAATGAGGCGCCAGACCTGAAGTCCGGCTCATGGACACTTCATCCAGGCACAGATCAGGCATTCCGAATAGCGGCTACTGATCCGGATTGCGATGACATTCTGATCTACCGCCTCCTTGTCGATCCTACCAACGGGGCTTTCGACCTGGACCCTGTCAGCGGCGATCTGATTCTTATCGATCCCTCTCTGCTGGCAAAAGCGTCGGGCGACGGTTGTACTCTGTTACTGCAGGCGGAAGATAAATCCGGAGCCCTTTCGGTTGGAAGTGTCCGTGTTGAATGGACTCCTCAGAATGTACAGTCTCAGGGAATTGCCGCAGCCATTCCTGATGGAAATCTCTCCATCGGTCCCGGTGCGTGGCCCGCTGGAACAAGACGAACCTCTCGATTCTTCGCCATCTTTGTGGCAACCATCACGGCGATCTTTGCAATAGCTTTCTGGGAGAAGATGCGAAGACGATCCATCAAATCGATCGACTGGGACGCAGCGCGTCCATCGGAGCCCGTTCATCCGGACGCTGATGTGAATGCATTCCGGGAGCAGGTCGAATCGCTGCGGAACGAGGTGAAACGAAATCACATCGAAGCGAATCGGATTGTGCTGGAGAAAGACACACAGATTCGAGAGCTCAGACTCCAAATCACTGAGTTGAGTGCGCTCCTTGCCGAGAAGGTCGAAGCAGAGCAGGTCGAAGCAGAGCACAATTATGAGCCGGGCATGCCGATATCGGTTGACGATGGTCAGTTCTCCAGCCGGTCTGAGCCATCATACGCAGACTCCTATCAGCCCGATTTGCTGAAGACGCAAATGGAAACGGCTGAATTCGTGGTGCCCCCTTCAGAACGCGAATACGATTCGGCGGATCATTCTTCCAGTGATTCGGACTTAATGGATATCCGCGACCAACTTGCCGGGCTGTTCAGCCTGACGCAGGCTGCCCACAAAACCGATCCATCAAAGTTGAATTCCGCTGCTGCTGAACAGGAATCGCACGAAGATTCAGTGACCGCGTATCTGCAGAAGCTCTTGAAGCCGGGAGGGAAGGCTTCGTTGGGTTCGGAATCTCCGCAGGGCTCGGCAGAGACCGACCGGCGGGGGAACGATCGTCGCCAGTACAATGATCCGTCACGACCGCCTGAGTTGGAGCGACGCAAAGGTAGTCGCCGAGCAGTCGATGTAGAGTCTCTGCGGAAAGATATGAACTCGTTCCGAAATGTTTCTCGGCAGTCTACCGAGTTTGCGCTGGCAGCTCATTCATTCCGGAAGGTCCGCAATCGTTTGCTGGTTCGTCGAGCGATCCTGATCAGCCTGCTGTTCGTGGCAGTTGCTGTTTGGTTCGGGCGCATCTCTCAGGTCATGACGAATCAGTTGCTCGTGTGGTCACTGACAGGGACGCTGTTGTTTATTGCAGCGGAATTGACCTTTCGTATTTTGAAACTGAAGTCCAGAGTGAAGAACAGCTGGAAATCGCTGATCAGCAGTGAGTCAAACCCCGAGACGCCCGTCAGTTCCGAGGTTTCTCAACCCTCAACGATTGCCAGCGCCATATCCAAACGTCATGAATCTTCAGAGAAATCGACTTGCAAATCTGTTCCTGCGTCGCAGGACGCAGCGAAAGCCTGAACGGCAGGCATCTTTGCTTTCGGCTGGAGTTGCTGCGAAGTTAATCGACGAAAACATTCAGGCAGGTTAGTTCCGGCGGACAGCGCCATCTCATGGGATCCTTCCCACCAACTCCGCGAGATACATGTAAATTCAGGGTGTCAATTCTGAACAAGCCAGAGGCATACCGCACTCCATACCAGCTGGGCGCAAACACAGGTCCGATAACCGGCAACACAACCTGGCCGCCGTGGGTATGTCCGGCAAGCATCAGGTTGAATCCGGATCGCTGAGCGAATCGAAGCTGGTCTGGCCCGTGGCTCAACAGGAGTTTCAGATCCGCAGTGTGCTGGTGCACGACTGGGGGAGCTTTCCCCAGCCACGGCCGTTCCGTTCCGCAGATCACAATGTTTCGATCTGCCAGCTTCAGGGTGATTGCATTTCCCGAGACATCAATCCAGCCCGTCTGTTCGACCTGCTTTCGTATCTCGGATGAATCGAATCTCCAGTCATGATTACCCAGCACGAAGAAACACGGTGCGATTTCTGTGAGGGGCTTGAGTAGCCTGCAAGCTAATGGCAGAAGTGTGGGATCATCGATCAGATCGCCGGTGAAAGCAAAGACGTCCGGTTTCATTTCCATGGCTCGATCAAAAAGCCATTGGTAGTACCCTTCTCCCGGACAGCCCACGAAATGCAGGTCGGAAAAATGAACGATCCGGATCGGTGACGTGTTTTTCACTTCCTGACGAAATTCAGAGCTGCTCCCGACTTCTCCCGAAAGATGAACCGATTTTTCATTGATCTGCAGATGATAGATTTCATTTAACGGGAAAAGACGCGATAAGTGCATCCGCGTTCCCTTCACGTTGTTACCCGCTGATGGTGTCACCGCAGGGGCGGAAACATCGTACGTTCTGCTGCTGTCGGTCCGATGGAAATCCCGCTTCATGACAAGATGCCATCGCAGGATGCCAACGATCAGCGGTATTGTGCCCGGGATGGTGAACAGAAGAAGATTCTGAGCCCACCGTGGCTGGCCGGCGAATGTGCCACCTGTTAGCAGTCCATTCGGGCACACTCCCAGCTTCCAGATGACGAATGCAGCGAACAGCACTACAGCAAGGTCATGCAGTTTGCGAAAGGCTTTCAGGATCAGGTAGCTGATCCCCAAAGAATGCGTTCGATTGACCAGCATCACCCAGTATTCAGTGTGCCCGGCGATGCTGGCCAGCAACAATAAACATCCTGTCAGTATTGTCATGAAACGGCGATCAGCATCTTTGTTGCAGGCTTCCGGATCGACATCATTCGAAGGGGGCCGCCGATATCCGTGGATGCGTCATAGAGAAGCTTACGGAATCAGGAGGGAATTCAGGATCGAGCCTGTTGCTTTGCCCAGGCATCTTTCAGTGTAACCGTTCGATTAAATACCAGAGCCTCTGGTGCAGAATCTCTGTCGACGCAGAAGTATCCCAGACGTTCGAACTGGAACTGATCACCAACAGACGCGTTTGCCAATGCCGGCTCCAGCATTGCTGCTGTGTTGACGCGGAGCGATTCAGGATTCAGGTTCGAACGCCAGTCCAGTGATTCGTCGTCGACTTCATCCGGATCTTCGCGAAGAAACAGGTGATCATACATCCGGACTTCTGCAGGGATTGCGTGTTTTGCCGAAACCCAGTGCAGTGTCGCTTTTACCTTGCGGCCATCCGGAGCATCACCACCGCGTGTTTCCGGATCATAGGTACAGTGGATCTCCGTAATTTCCCCACTCGCATCTTTGATCACATCAGTGCAGGTGATGAAATAGGCCCATCGCAAACGCACTTCACGGCCAGGGCCAAGCCGGAAGAACTTCTTCGGTGGATCCTCCAGGAAATCCTCGCGTTCGATGTATAACTCCCGGCTGAACGGAACAACCCGTGTTCCGGCGGCGGCATCCTCCGGGTTATTGATGGCATTCAGTTCGTCACTTTCACCTTCCGGGTAATTTGTGATGACAACCTTCAGGGGGTTCAGCACCGCCATACGACGTTCTGCACGACGATTCAGATCTTCGCGCAAATGGTTCTCCAGCACGACCATGTCCATGGTTGCATTGTGCTTGGTGACACCCACATGAGCGCAGAACGCTCGAATGGCTTCGGGGGTGTATCCCCGACGCCGGAGGCCGCACAGAGTTGGCATTCGTGGATCGTCCCAGCCACTGACGGCATTGTCCTGAACGAGTTGCAGCAGTCTCCGTTTGCTCATGACGGTATACGTGAGGTTCAGGCGATTAAACTCAATCTGCTGCGGATGATGAATCGCCAAAGCATCGCAGTACCAGTCGTACAGTGGTCGGTGGTTCTCGAATTCCAGCGTACAAATAGAGTGGGTGATCTTTTCGAGCGAATCCGACTGACCGTGTGTGTAGTCGTAGGTCGGGTAGATGCACCACTTATCACCAGTGCGATGGTGTTCGGCAAATCGAATTCGGTACATGATGGGATCACGCAGCAGCATGTGAGGATGCGCCATGTCAATTTTGGCGCGAAGCACATGAGTACCTTCAGCAAATTCGCCAGCTCGCATTCGACGAAACAAGTCCAGATTCTCTTCGGGAGTCCGGGAACGATACGGGCTGTGCACACCGGGTTCTGTTGGCGTTCCTCTGCCCGCGCGGATTTCCTCAAGTGGCAGCGAGCAGACGTAGGCTTTGCCGTCACGAATCAGTTGCTCTGCCCATTCGTAGAGCTGTTCAAAGTAGTCTGATGCGTAGAACAGGCGATCATCCCAGTCGAATCCCAGCCAGCGCACGTCTTCCATGATGGAATCGACGTACTCTGTGTCCTCTTTTTCCGGGTTGGTATCGTCGAAACGCAGGTTGCACTTCCCGCCGTACTCTTTGGCTATGCCAAAGTTCAGGCAGATAGACTTCGCGTGGCCGATGTGCAGGTACCCATTCGGTTCCGGCGGAAACCGAGTCTGGACCCGCCCGCCCCATTTTCCGGTAGCATTGTCTTCTTCGATGATCTGACGGACGAAGTCGCGATGTTCTGATGGGGTATTCATAACTTCAGGCCAACCTGGCGAAATGGTGAATTCAGACGCGTTTGCGGCAAGGCCAACGGTTTCCGCGTCATCTCGCGTGAACAGTAGTTTTCTGTCCGCACATCGGAAAGTGCAGATGCCTGCCGAGTTTTGCCTTTCTCAAGGGGACACATGGCAAATGCATTGTGTTCAGGGAATGGCGACCCCCAGGGACCGAAGGACTCCCGATAATCCCAGCAGCGGGAGACCGGTAATTGCGGTGAAATCTGACGTTTCAACCTCATCAAAGAGACTGATCCCGGCACGCTCCACCATGTAGCTGCCCGCACAGTGAATGGGATCGTCAAGTGTTACGTAGCGATAAATCTCGCCGTCGTCGAGCGGTCGCATCCGCAGTCTTGTTTCGTTGATCAGCGAATATTCAGCCCCTGCCATCCACACAGTCACTGCCGTATGGAGGCAATGTGTTTTTCCAGCCAGCATGCGAAGCTGTTGCCGCGCCTTCTCCTGGTCTCCGGGCTTTCCGAGCGTTTTGCCAGCGAGGTCAACAACCTGGTCGGCGCCAATGACAATGGCTTCCGGCCGATTCGCCGCCACTGCTCGGGCTTTCTCCTGCGCCAAACGAGACGCAAGGTCTGCTGGTGCGAGGGGCAGTTCTGAAAACATGCTCTCGTCGACCTCGGGAGCAAGACATTCGAATTCCAGCCCCAACCGACCAAGCAGTTCGCGACGGTAGACAGAAGTGCTGGCAAGAATGATTTTCATAGGTTCAGTTTTGGTCGTGTGGATCTGTCGGGATGAACTGCGGCAGCAAACGATCAGCCGCTCGCATGATCGGCAAATAACGCCCCATCCAGTGGCTTAAACTCACTCTAACAAATCCCTGGTTTGCACCAAACGAAGGGCTGCGCATCTTATCCAGTCTTCCGGATGAATCGTGCAGTCCGTTTGTGCGAACAATTCCGTCTTTGCCAGAAGCGATGCCGTCAAGCCATTGCACGCTGATGACGAAAACTACCAGGGGCAGTCTGTTGACTGTCACGGTGGGCCATTCACTGCGAAATAACCAATGCTCCGGCGAGTATTTGTCGTTTAGCGATTTTGCCCTGTTGCCCGTTCATCTCACCTTCGGACCATCCAGTCTGGAGCAAATTGATGCAGTCGAGTTGCGGTGTTATCCAGAATTCATGTCGAATGATGGCCCTCTATGCAGGCTTGGCCTTCCTATGCGGATCACTACCTGCCGACGAACAATTCCCGAATGAACTCAATTCCAGCGTCGATGAACCTCGAATTATTCTTCGGGAAACCAAGACGCGGACCGTGTCTTCACGGACCATCGAAACCAGTGATCCTCTGATCCAACTGGCGTACGACACGAGGGAATCTCAGCGAAGACGCCTGTTGTCCACGAACGTGCACACCCCCTGGCAGATCATGCATGGTCTTCTGGGCCTCCGTCAGGACTTCATCATTTCGCACGAAGAAAAGACGGTCTCAGGCATCGACTGGATTGCCAGTGGGCCCCAGTTTCGCAATGAATTCTGGTTTGAACGAACAGAGTTCGGTGGCCGAGCTCACCCGTACAGCGTTCCCTATGCCTTCGAAGGACACATCAACCAGTTTCTGGCAATTCTTTCCATGAGTGGACTGCCTCTGGATTACCAGTTCACGACTGCGACCGGCACGATCACGATGCGTGACATGTTGACGAATGCTCAGAAGACGGTGAACGATCGAGAAGAGATTACCTGGACGCTCTGGGCTCTCAGTCGCTACCTGCCTCCCGATGCTCAATGGAGGAATGCTCAGGGTGAAGTCTGGAGTATTGAGCGAATGGTGAAGCTTCAGGTCGACAAGCCGCTTCAAGGATCGCCCTGCGGCGGTACCCACGGCTTGTTCGCTCTGGCGCATGCCAGAAATGTTTACCTGCGGACCGGTCGACCTTTGCGAGGTGTCTGGCTGGAGGCAGAGCAAAAAATTCGACGCTACATCCAGACAGCTCGACTGCAGCAGAATCCAAACGGCACGCTGTCCTCCAACTTCTTCCGGGGACGAGAGTACAAAGAAGATTTCGATAAACGCATGGCCAGCGCTGGTCATGTGCTTGAGTTCCTGATGATTGCTTTGCCTCAGGATGAACTGAAGCAGCCGTGGGTGCGTCGCGCAATTGAAGCCACCTGCAAGGACCTGATGAACAACCGCCATGAATATGTCAGTTGTTCCCCGCTCTACCATACAGTGAATGCATTGAGCACCTATCTGGATCGTGTTGCACCGCAGCCCGCACCGGGACAAATGGCGAAGGCACCAGCAGGGACGCGAACAATTACGCAGTCTCGCGAGATTGGTGCGGGAACAAAGGCCACCGTCAATTCGCAGGAGATGCGGACTGCGGAAGTCCCTGTCACAAAGGTACCTGATCCGCCCACGGTTCCTCTGGTGAAAGAACAAACCGTGGCCAGAAATCCGTCTGAAAGTGCGGCCGAGGAATCCGTCGCCGCAATCATTCCCGACGACCTGATTGAAATCCCAACTGCGAATGTTGAAGCGACCGACGCATTGAAGATTCCAGTGGGCAAGTCTGCGGATTCACCTGCTGTCGAATCCGAACCGACGACAGGAGAGGTTTCCACTGCACCACAGCCAGAGTCCCGCGAGAAGTCTGAGCTGCCGGGGCAGATTGAGCAGCCTGAGGAAGCACCGACGGGATCTGTGCCGCCAGTGGAAACGTCGACCGACTTAATTCCTTTGGAAATTCCGATCGCAGAGTCAACGGAACCACTCCCCGAGCCGGTTCCCGATGACATGATCGGAGCGGGCCGTCAGGTGGGGGCACTGGCATCAGACGAAACCACAGTTGAGATTCCTTCGGCAGTAGGCCAAATGGAATCGACGGGTGACCGCGTGATGACTGGTGACCGCGTGATGACTGGTGACGATGTGATAACCGGTGACCGTGTGTTGCAGATTCCTTTGGCGACTCCGGCAGTCCCTGTTTCGCTTTCACCATCGGGCCGAATTCCTGTTCGTCTGCCATCAATGACGAGGGAACTGGATGGACCGAAGCTGGAAGGGGCGGTGGTTGAGACAACGAAACAGTCGCCTCAACCAGCAATGATTTCCGTGAGTCAGTCTGAGGCGACCGAAGAGGAAGATGGCTGGTTTCGAGTGCAGCTTCAGCTGCAGATCAACATTCTGCCATCCCCGGAATCGCCGAAGCTGGATGCTCAGCCCGTGAAAAGTGGCGTTCCGTTGCGTCAAGTGCCGTCAACGAAGCCTGAAGACGCAAAGAACCGCGAGTCGAAAGATGCTGCATGGCGAAAGGTCGATCAGGCCCCATGAACGGCAGATTCTGCCGGACAAGAACTGACGGCTCCTGGAACACGGGAATCGCGTCGTACATCGACGGACTGAACTACAGTGAAATTCCTGAAAAAGTCGATGTGACCAGAATCCGGGGCGTTTTGCCCTCGCAACTTTAACTATCGCTGTGCGATTGTTTCGTGAAGCAGCACACGGAGGTGCGTGATGAAAAAATTATCGAATGTTTTGCTGCTGGCCGCTGGCTTCTCACTTGCTTCAGGTTGCAGCAGCACTGGAACCCGGGGATCCTGGGTCAGCCGGATGAATCCGTTTCATTCCAAAAGCGAAACACAGCTTGTTAACGGCGAAGAGCACACGGTAAGCAGCGAGTTCAAAGCATCGAAAAAGCTGCTCAAGAAAGATCCGGAAGGTACAAACCTGGCGTTCGCCGCTTACATGGCAGACAATGGCAACCTTCCTGAGGCCAGACAACGTTACCAGGATATACTCGCAAACAATCCTGACTGTATGGAAGCCGAACTGGGCCTCATCCGGATTGAACTGGAAACAGGGCGAGTTACTCAGGCAGAGGAAATGCTGAACCGACTGAACGAGCAGCATCCGAACAATCTGGAAGTTCAGCGTCAATTGGGACAGATGTACGCACAGCGGCAGGACTGGAGTTCAGCGATCCGCGTACTTCAGGCGGCTGTTGAGGCCCATCCGAAAGAACAAATGGCGGCTTACGATCTGGGTATCGCCTGCGTGCATGCAGGAGAGCTGGATCTGGCGATGAGTTCACTGACTTTTGCCGTCGGCGAATCCGCGGCCATGTACAACATTGGATACATTCTTGGCGAAGCCGGAAAGATTCCCGAAGCCGTTGCCTGGTACCAGCGTGCACTCGGCAGTCATCCGGACGACCGCACAAAGCTGGCAGCAACCACCGCGCTGGCAGAACTTGGGGTTCCGGCGAGTAAGATCGCTCCGGGCCACTCCGGTGATTCGATGATTGCCAGGCAACAGGCAACTCAACCGGCTGGCGGTTCCTCCGCAAGCCTGCTGCAGCAGAGTGTGGAAACGCCATCGATTGCTTCTGCTCGGGTCGTTCAGCATCCGATCCAGACGACGTCTTGGAGCAATTCGACGGCACCGCCCGCAGGGCCGTCGTCGGTGCCGGTCTCCTCGGCAAGTTCAAGTCGGGTTCTCCCGCAGACAGGGCAATCGGCTGCATACGCTCCTGTAACGGGTACGCCCAGTTGGAACGGTCCGACTGGTGCTGGCGTCCCCGGCTATGGGACCGGCACGACTGCCAATCAGTCTCCTCCCGTCTGGCGGTCTCGATAGATCTGTGCAGCGATAACAGGCTGTCCTGCATTGCAAAACTCACCGTCCCGGTGGGAATCGGGGGTATTCACGGAGTCTCTGTCGATTTGCATGGAGCCCCGAATCCTGCCGGTCGACCCCAGAATGCGGGTTTTTGGCCGCGGGATATACCGAAGCTGACACCAGAATTGGCTGATTCTCACTTCTTGCTGTTTTCGAGCCGATCGCCTCTAGAGTTCCCTTTTGCCTGCGCGTTAGGATAGTCGATGCAGTGAAAATGGCGATTTTCGCCTCGGAACGGTACTCTGTGATGAAAAGTGTGTACGGCGGTCAGTCCTGCGTGCATCCGTACATTGAATTCGCCGCCTCACGACTGAATCTCCCGATCGGTGTGGAACCAATGATCATGCCTCAACGAATTCGATATGTCGCTCTGGTTTTCGTTTGCACATTATTGCCATCCCTGGCAACTGGTAGCGAACCCACGCCGCAGCGTCTCTCCGAAGCGGGGCTTGAGATCCGATGGAACGCACAGGCCGTTCTGAACATCAACCGAGACCAGGTTCAGCATTTCTCCAATGATGAAGAGCTGGTGTATGTTCAATCCTCAGCCGGTGTGCTGACCGCATTCAATGCGGAAAACGGCCGGAAGATGTGGTCCAACCAGCTCGGACTGAATGATGCCCACTCTATGGGAGTGGCATCCAATAAGGATACGGCAGTCGTCATCGCGGGGTTGTATGCGTTTGGTGTGAATAAGTTCACGGGAGACGAACTCTTCAAGTATCGACTCCCGAACCAGCCGGTGACCTCACCCGGAATCGATGCTTCGTCATTCTTCGTACCAATGATCGATGGTTCCATGGGTGCATTTTCCATCCAGACTCTGTCACATCTGGAGCGATACGGAAAACTTCCACCTGGGGTCGTTCGGGCGACTGCATGGCGTTTTGTGTCGGGCGAACTTTCTCGCTTCAGCCCGGTGGTTGCCAGTGATCAGATTTCTCTGTGTACGGAGGCTGGAAATATCCATGCCCTGGATAATGCAGGAAAATCCTTGTACGAACTGCTCATGCGAAGTGCCGTGTCCGCGCCCCTGTTTCACGTCACACGTGACAATGAGGAGATGCTGCTGGCAGCAACGGCTGACAACCGCTTGTTCTGCATTCGTCTTGCCAAAGGGGCGGAGATTAAATGGACGTATCCGATGGGCGAAGCGATCACTCAGCCGCTGTTGTGCTTTGGCGATGATATTTACGTCATCACGGATGGTGGCGGAATGACTTCCATGTCGCTGAAGCAGGGATTACCCCATCGTACCGGAAGCAAAGACTGGTTTGTTCCTTCAATCCGCTCAGTGGCAGCGGTCACCGAACATCGCGTATATGCGATCGACATTACTGATCACCTGACAGTGATTGACCGGAAGGATGGTCGACTTATCGACCGAATTCCCGTCGCTGACTATGTCCACAAGATTCGCAACAGTGTGACGGACCGGATCTACATGTCGACCGCTTCCGGTTCGATCATTTGTTTCGCAGAATCCGGCAGCGGGTTTGCTCGGTATCATCAAAACCCGGACCGCCAGCCAGTTATGCCTGCGATTCCTGAAAAGGACCCTGCCGAATCTGAAACTGGCACAGAAAACCAGTAGGTTCCGAGGAAGCAATCGTCCGCAGTTGCCGGACACCCTTCGCATCGGAAGACGCGGCAGCAGCATTCGCGATGCCCTGACGCATTCACGTCCCACTCGCGCACAGCAGGGTTGCGAATTCTTTCGCAGTTGGCACTCCGACTTACAACTGGGCGGGACTCACGATCGCTCTTTGCCGGCCTTGCGTTTCCGGGGAATTTGATTCCTGCTGTTTACCAGGGCAATTCTGGGTGTGTGAACAGCCCGCTCGACTTCGGTGTAGGTGGCGTAACTGCAAATGATGACCAGGTCGCCGACCTGAACCAGTCTGGCTGCTGCCCCGTTCAAACAGATGACTCCCGACCCTCGTTCTCCGCTGATTGCGTAGGTTGTCAGCCGGCTACCGTTGGTGATGTCGTAAACATCAACCTGCTCCCATTCGACGATGTCGGTCGCTTCCATCAGAAGCGGGTCAATTGTGACGCTGCCTTCGTATTCCAGATTCGCATCTGTCACCGTCGCGCGATGGATTTTGGATTTCAGCAGTTTACGTTCCATTGCGAACTCGTTTTAGTGCCGTCGGAATTTGACGAGAATGTTGATACTGGAATGACAGAACGCAGTTTTCCGGAGGCTGCAGCGTCGCAGCGACTCAGGCACGAAGCTTCGCTGAAAGTTCCGAGGCACATGCGGCGATGATGGCATTGACGCTCAAGTCCACTTCATCGGCCGTCAATGTCCGGTCTTCAGCAAGAAAGCGGCAGGTCACAACATAGGATTTGCAGCCGGTTTCGATTTGCTTGCCACGGTATTGGCCGTTGAAATCGACGGATTTCAAAAGGCTCCCTCCCGCTGAAGTCACGGTGGTGACAAGCTTTGACCAGGTGATTGATTCTGAGACAACGAAATTCAAATCGCGTGAGATGACAGGAAAACGGGGGATTGGTGTGTAAAGGCGATGCAGTTCGAATGTGTCTTCCAGGAGATGCACATCCAATTCCGCGATCGTCACGGCATCTTCCAGATCCACAGCATCTGTCACCTGCCGATCCAGCTCTCCAATCCATCCAAACGCCTGCCCGTTCAGCCTGAACGCCGCCCCGCGCCCGGCCGCGAATTCCGGTGCTTCGCATGGTTCTGTCGTGAGGACAGCGTTCGGGGCCAGCCTGGCCACGAGTGTTTCCACCAGGCCTTTTCCAGCTGCGAAGGATCGTCCTGAGACGAAACTAACCATGGTTGGCTCAGCCTGTCTTTCGGGCTCACCCTGTCCGGCAGAAAGGTAGACTTTCGCGATCTCAAACAATTCAGCATTCACCGTACCGTGCCGTTCATTCTGACGTCGGCATTGCAGCAAACTGGGAATCAGACTCTGCCGCAGTTGGTTTTCATGACTGCGGCTTGAATGTGAAACGGCGACCGCTTCCATCGTGCCGCGTGGTTTGAACAATTGACGCTGGTCTTCACTGACAAACGACAGCGTCAATGCTTCGTACATTCCGCAGGATGCGAAGTGACTTCGAATGCCGTCCAGGACTCTCTCCCGCGTCGTTCGACACGTGGCCACAACGGGAAGAGTGGCATCGGTCGGGATCTGGTCATATCCATGGATCCGGGCGACCTCTTCGATCAAATCACATTCGCGAGTAAGGTCCTGTCGCCAGCTTGGAGGTTTGAATGCCGCGGACGTTTCATTGTCGGAAACCAGTTCCAGTCCCAGACGGGAAAGAATCGACACACATTCATTCGGTGTGATGACAATTCCCAGCAATTCTGTCACCTTCGAAAATCGAAGTGTCACTGGTTGTGCATCGGCCGGAGGCCCCTCGCCGGCAACAACGGAACCTTCAGCCAGTTCGCCGCCCGCAATCTGCAGGATCAACTCGCAGCAACGTCTCGACGCCCAATCCAGATTGCGGCGATCGACTTTGCGTTCGAATCGATAGGACGAGGGACTGTGAAGCTTCAGTGAACGAGCCGTCGATCTCACGGACAACGAAGCAAAACTTGCCGTTTCGATCAGCACGTTGACAGTCGAATCGCTGATTTCAGTATCCAGACCGCCCATCACTCCCGCAACGGCCACAGGCATCTCTGCATCGGCAATGACACACATCTCTTCGCTCAACGCGTATTGTTTCTGATCGATGGCTGTTATCTTTTCCCCAGCCTTTGCTCGACGAACAACGATGGTCTTGTCTTTCAGTTTGTCGAAATCGAAGGCATGCAGCGGCTGACCGCATTCCATCATGACATAGTTAGTCACATCCACGACATTGTTGACGGAATTGACCCCGATGGCAGACAAGCGATCCACCAGCCATGCCGGACTGGGACCGATGCGGACACCGCGAATGAGTCGAGCGTGGTATTCCGGACACAAATCCGGACATTCAATAGAAAGCCTGAAATCGCTGTAAGCTGCTTTTCCGGAGGCGGAGGGTTCCGCTGCAGGGATGTTCAGCGGAAGATCAAACAGCACGGCGGCTTCGCGTGCAACACCGATGTGCCCAAGGCAATCCGGCCGATTGCTGGTCACTTCCACGTCAATCGCCACGTCGTTTCCGACCGGATGAAATTCTTCGAGGTTTAAGCCCGACATCGTCAGTCGGTCCGTCAGTTGCTCGACAGAGATTCCAGCCTTTGATAGCTCCACATACTGATTGAGCCAGTCCTGGCTAACGATCATGGCTGCACGCGATTCGGAAAAATGTAGCAGGAATTGGGATGTGATGCGGCAAAACCGCACAATTTGAAGCGGGGAAGTCTAGCGAAACCTGCCGCGCAGAGGAACCACGTTCGGACGTTGGAAACAGAATTCCGCTGCTCGGTTAGTCGGGTTTTCCGTATGAATTTCCCTCGGGAACGTCGTTCAATGGAAAGCGACACTTGAACACCGGGATTCCAGACCGGACAATCAAAGGGCTCTCATTTTTGGTTTACTCGACATGCAGTCGCAGTTGATGCTCTATCAGGAGGCCGTTGGGTGTCCGAGCTTGCAAAGAATTTACCGTCGGTGCTGATTTCGCTGGTGGTCCACGGACTGGTTTTCGTCATTCTGCTGATGATCCCCGTGATTATTGAGCAGGTTGCACCCGAGGTCATGATCGAATCGATCTTCACGAAGGAACTTCCGCAGGAAGAAATCACCCGTGAACTCGACCTGGAAACGACACCGTCGGATTCGCTGAATGTCATTGCAGGCGGTACTCCTTCGACCGCAGTGGGGGCAGCTGCCCAACCCGTTGCCACTCCCGTCAACGTACAGCAGGCCAATGTCATGCGCGAAGCAGATATTCGCCCTGTTCTGACCGACGTCTCGCTTCCGACCGACAATATGATTGGTACCGAACTGGGAGAAGGCGAAATCAGTGGCGAAGTGGGGGCTATGGTGGAAGGGTACGGAGCCGCCATGGGAGTGATCACGCAGGAACTCGTGCGCATGATGCGCCAGCAGAAAGTGACGGTCATCTGGCTCTTTGATGAATCCGGCAGTCTGGTCGACGACCGCAAGGAAATTCGCGAAAACTACATTCGCGTTTACGAAGAACTTGGCATCGCTGCATCCCAGGATGAAGACCTCCGCAAAGGCAGCGAGCTGCTGTTGACCGTTGTCTGCGGATACGGAGCAACCATCCATAAACTAACTCCCAGACCAACCTCCGATATTGAACAAATCAAGACCGCCATCGACAGGGTCCCCATTGATGAATCCGGCACGGAGAACATGTGCGATTCAATCACCAAGGTTATCAACGAGTACAAACCGACCGCACTTCGCGGTAAACGCAAACTGGCCGTTATTGTCGTGACGGACGAATCCGGAGACGATGGGCAGTATGTCGAAGACGCTGTTACCGCCGCTCGAGCAGCGAAAGCTCCCGTGTATTTTATGGGGCGAGAAAGCATGTTCGGCTACCCCTATGCCCGCCAGCGCTGGGTCGATCCTGAAACCAACCTGCCGCACTGGATTTCCATCCGCCGTGGTCCGGAAACAGAATTCCCCGAATGCCTCCAGTGGAACGGTTTGCGTGCTCGATGGGACGCGCAATCATCCGGATTCGGACCCTACGAACAAGTCCGCATCGCAAAGGAATCCGGCGGCATTTTCTTTGTCCTGCCGGGTGAAGAACAATCGCTCGTTGGTCGAGGTGCAAACGATAAACGCAAGTACGACTTCCTCGCGATGCGAGAATACTCACCGCTGCTCTTATCCCGGCCCGAATACTTCAGGGAACGAGCAACCAGCGAATTTCGAGAGACGCTCTGGCAGGTCATCGCACGCCTGAATCCAACAAAGAATACACTGTTGTTTGAGAAGGATGACCCGGAACTCAACATCAAACACGAACACTACAAACTGGATCTTGCAGGGTTTCGACAGGAAGCGGCATCGCAGGCCGTCCGAGCAGCCAGGGCAATGGCACTCACGGAGGAGACCATCGCAATGCTGGAAAAAATCCGGCCGCTGCGGGCCAGTGAATCTTCCCAGCGATGGCGTGCTGGCTATGACCTGGCAATCGCCCAGCTTTACGTTTTCCGACTGCGTCTCTTTCAGTTTCTCCTGGCAATCGACAATCACGTCAACAACTTCCCCCAACCGAAGGATTCCCGCGCCAACGAATGGAACATCTGGTGGAATCGAAAAACCATCGTCCCGGACGAAGCCCAGTTTGGACGTTTGAAGACCGCTTTCAACCTGACAATGACCCGAGATGAATACATTGCGATGGTCAAAGCCGAAGAAAAGGCCGCGGTCGAACGCCTGCAGTCAGTCATCAAGGAACATGACGGAACTCCCTGGGCCAGGCGAGCTCAGCAGGAAATCAACGATGGATTTGGCTTCGTAATTACCGACAGGTTCTGGGATCCGAAATACGGCATGCCTACAAAACTACCGAAGCTGTAAATCCTGATGCACGAGATTTCTTCGCTCGCTCCGACCCTGATTTCACGGTCGGCAGCAGATGGAGAAAGCTCGCTGGACATTTTATTGTTTCACGAGGTACGCTTACTGGTATGAGCAAAGCAGGAAACCCCATACCTCAACGAGGGTTTTAACGCGTTGCGTTTCCGGCGATATCTGATGTTCAAAAGACGACGGACTATCTCAGAACGGTGACTGCCCCCGAATCTTTTCAGTGATCCAACAGTGATCTTCTGCCGTGTTGAATTCCCAACCTGAACCTACCCACCCCTAAAGCCTCCCAAGGTCGCGACACCACGCCGCGACATCTGATGCCGCCTCTTCCCAGGCGGAGCTGACTTAACATGTTTGGTTATCCACCACTTGCATCACGAGCTTCTCGCCGTGCGGTGCTTACCGCAAGCGCTGCCTCTGCGCTGACCTTGACCGGAAGCTTTGGCAATTCTGCCAGCGGCAGCGCGACCGGAGATCGGACCAGCAGCGTCGAACCAGGTTTCGGCAAAGCCAAAAGATGCATCGTCCTCTTTATGTGGGGTGGGCCGAGCCAACTGGATACATTTGATCTGAAACCCAATGCGCCGGCGGAGGTGCGGGGCGAATTCTCCCCCATCAACTCCGCCGTTCCCGGTATGCAGATCTGCGAACACTTTCGCCATCTCGCCGGGTTAACGGACCAGGTTTCGTTAATCCGGTCTTTGACCCACGATGACCCTGCGCATCTGAGCAGTGCGCATACCACCCTGACCGGACATCTGCCTCCTGTCAACAAGAGCGACGCGGAACCGCCCAGCAGAAACGACCATCCCCACCTTGGTGCAGTGTTGTCGCAGTTCCATGAAGCTCCCCGGGGATTGCCCTCCGCGGTGATGATGCCGTGGAAGACTCTGCATCCTGCGGCTCCCGGAGGCGAATCTCCCGGGCAGACAGGTGGCTGGCTTGGCCAGTCGGCGGACCCGATGCTGGTGACAGGCGATCCCAATGCGCCCGACTGGAAGGTCCCGGCACTGCAGCTGTTAGATGGTATCGATACCCGTCGACTCGATCACCGTCGGGAACTTTTGCAGGCCATCGAATCACAACAACGACGATCCGACAGCCTGGCACCGCAGGCGATGGATGCTCAGCAGGGGCAGGCATTCACTTTGCTGGGTTCGTCCAAAGTTCGTCAGGCATTCGACCTGAATGCGGAAAGTGATACTACGCGGAACCGCTACGGGCGTCACATTCATGGGCAATGTGTTTTGCTTGGCAGGCGACTACTGGAAAGCGGTGTACCATTTGTCAGCGTGAACTGGCACAACGACGGAAGAAACTTCTGGGACACACACGGCGATAATTTCAACCGCCTGAAACGAGATCTGATACCTCCTGCAGACATGGCGCTGTCCGCGCTTTTGACCGATCTGATCGACCGAAATATGCTGGACGAGACCCTGGTCGTCTGGGTGGGTGAATTCGGAAGACGTCCGCAAATCAATGCAGCAGCCGCCGGTCGCGAACATCATCCGTTCTGTTACAGTGGTCTCCTTGCCGGTGGCGGAATTCGCGGCGGCAGCGTTTATGGCCGCAGTGATGAAATCGCGATGCACCCGGAAGAAGATCCTGTTTCGCCGCGCGACCTGGTTGCCACAATGCTTCACGCGACGGGCGTACCGAGATCCGCGACTCTGAATGACGCCACTGGTCGCCCGCATCCTCTTTACGCAGGTGAACCCATCCGGGAACTGTTTGCATCCTGAGCCGGACGGATCAGCGGCCTGGCCACGATCACACAACAATTCTATGATTGGAATCCGCCGTAGGCGTTGTGGCGTCACACCGGTTGACCAGGTCGTGATGACTTATGAAATCTCCTGCAGAAAACCCACTCAACAGACCTGTTCTGGACGTTGTTGCCGACTCATCAGCTTACGTACGGATCCTCAAAAATACATTGAGGTACGTCGACTACCTTCAAGGCGATTTTCCCGAGCCTTTGCGTTTACTGTTTGAACGTGGCAACTGGATACCAGCCTTGTCGAAAATCCGATACGGGCTGCTTTGCGTTGCTATCAAGTCGCCGGAGCACGACAGCCGTTACCACTCGTTTTGCTCGGTTCTAAACGAACAAAGCGAATCACTGAATCTTGCGTCTCTGCCGAGTGCGGTATCCCTGCCCGGCATCAGGCAATTGTTTGTCATGGAGATTGAACGATATTCCACGTCCGATGCCTCAGGTATCTGAGCAAGGTCTCAGACATCCCTGTACCTTAACGGTGCGTTGAAGCACCCGGGCAGGCATGCAGGACGACTGCAAACCATCGTGTTTTAAGGTCTCCTGCTCGAGCCAGTCCCGTTTTCTAACAGACTGTTAACCGGTGTCCGGTCTTCTTCTATATCCCTTTCAGAGTCTTGCAGCGTTTCCCTTCCGAGTTTGCCCGACGCCGAAATCACTGCAAGAATAAAGGTACGCGGCATGCCAAAGGGTAGCCCCCCGGGTTGGCGATGAAGATAATTTCGCGGGATGCCCGTCACCGTCTGAATACGGCTGGTTCGACCAATCTTCTTTGTTCGTCGCTGGGCAGAATTCCCTGCGCAACCCTCAGGATTCTGTTACATTGCAAATGCATCGATGCTGATCGGCATTCGCCGAAATCTCTCAGTACAAGACAAGATGAGTCGACCATGTGTACACAAAATGCTCGATACCGAAACGCTGTGACTGGAATTCCTGTTCGGATCCTTCTGGCACTGATTTGCCTTTCAACAGCGGCTGTTGCCTGCAACATCCCGGTCTTTCGATACGCGCTGGAACGATGGACTCCGGACAATTGTCAGATTTACGTTTTCCATGATGGTCCGTTGACGGATAATGACCGCAGGGTTGTGGCAGAACTGGAATCGGTCGCTGGCGGTGAACGTCGCCTGGCCAATGTTCGATTACACCAACACGATGTCCGCCAGCAGTTGCCTGCCGATATTCAGGATGTTTGGTTTGACGCCAGGCCGCTCGCAGAAAATCATAAAGGCCAGGCCGTCTACGTCGCTCGAAGTGTTGTCGGTCAGGGAAAGACAATCACCGTCTGGCAGGGGACTTCCGAAGAGCTTAATCGTACAGGTGTGCTTCGATCTCCTGTTCGAAGTGAACTTGCACAACGACTGCAAGCGGGCCATGCGGTCGTTTGGTTGATGCTGAAATCGACCGACGATACCAGGAATGAGGCGACCCGCAAGATGCTGAACTCACAATTCGAACGTCTGGCCACTTCGATTGAATTGCCGGAAGGAATCGGCCTTCCCGGATCGGAGCTCTACAGCGAGGTTCCGTTGCTGCTGAAGTTTTCTGTCCTGGAAATCGATCCTTCTGATCCAAAGGAGAGCTTTCTGGTGAAGCTGCTCACCGGTTTTCACCCGGATGCGGTGGCCGACGGAGAGCCATTGATCGCTCCGGTTTTCGGCCGCGGCCGTGCGCTGGAAGTAATCCCTGCCTCGAAGCTGAATCCGGATCTCATTGAAGACCTGACGGTCTTTCTATGCGGCGCATGTTCGTGTCAGGTGAAGGAACTGAATCCGGGATTCGACCTGTTGTTGTCTTCCGACTGGAACACCGCCCTCTTTGGTGAAGGAACCTCCGGCCCTCCAGCACGTATTGAAGGAAGTCAGCGCGCTGATGTCCCCGTGACAATTCCTATACCTACCGGGAAGAAACGCCGGTAGCAGCAGGTAACATCAGCACACGATGCGAAAGCATCACCCCAGGAAAGAGTATCAGTAGTGCGGTGGGCGTTCCGATTCCGGATCTCTGGGTTCCGCAGACTGACTGGCAGCTTCCAGCTCATGTTCGATACGGACGAATCTCGCATCGAATTCTGCCAGCCGCTTGAAGTATCCCGTCAGCGCGTCGTTAAGTCCCTCGACATCGTGCTGCAGGTGGGCCAGTGCGGATTCAATTCGCTCAAGCCGCTCTGAAAGATGATCGTTCGATACGTTCGTCATAGAGTACTCTGAATTCGTTTTGCTCTCGTATTACTTTCTGGTGCTGTCTTTCGCGGCCGATTCGACGGATTTTTGTTCAGCGGTCAGCCGTGCGGAATAAAGACTCACCAGTTTCTGAAGATCTTCCTTCTCCGGATCCGGAGCCAGCGTCAGAGCTCGTTCGGCCCATTCGGAGGCCTTCAGCGTATCGCCGGCTTCGGCGTATGTCGCCGCCAACGTGCTCAGGTATGACCATTCTTTGTACTCTGTCAGTTCGCAGGCCTGTCTGGCCATCATGACCGCCTCTGTCGTATCGCGGACCTCTTTGTCTTCTGTGGTTGCCAGTACCCACGCAATGTTGTCGTACGCTTTGGCGAATCCCGGGTTCAGCGAGATGGTCCGCCGGTAGTCTGCCACAGCCATGGCATCCTGATCGGTTCGAACGTAGGCTGTCGCACGATTGTTGTAGGCCCGAAACAAATCTGGCTGCGTACGAATGGCTTCGGTCCAGCATTCGATAGCCGCCAGGTAATCGTTGGAGTGATACAGAAGGTTTCCGCGATTGTACCATGCGGCTGTGTGGTCTCGATCCAGCTGGATGGCTCTTTCAAAGTTCTCCAGCGCGAACGGGATATTCGATTGGGCCGCGTAAACATTGCCGCGCACATACCACGCGTCGGCAAGTTTCGGATTGGATGCGATAGCCTTATCCAGGTCCTCCAGTGCGGCGTCTGATTGCTTCAGCTGATGGCGAGCCAGCCCCCGGTGATAGAAGAGATCGGCCGACTCACCGGAGACAAGCATGGCGCGAGTAAAGTCCTCCACGGCTTCTTCAGACCTTCCACTACGATGTCGCAGAATTCCGCGATGTTTCCAAAGCTCACCGTCCGCAGGATTTGATTCGAGCAACACGGTGAGATCGTTGATCGAAGAATCGAGCAGACCGCGTTCTTCTGCAAGCTGTGATCTCAGCATCAGCGCATCTGTGTCGCGGGGAACGTCCTTAAGAAGGGCGTCAAGCACCGGAAATGCCTCCGACTTCTGCTCCGACTGGACCAGACTTTCGGCCAGCATGCGACGCACCGGGATCAGTGTCGCCTGCTCATCAACGCCTGACGTTGTCAGCACTCGTTCCACCCATGCCAGTTCCACTGCCGCAGCTTTATAAGACTTCAACCGGTAAAGACATTCGCCACAAATACGGTGGGCATCAAGATCATCCGGTGCCTGCTTCAGAACTGCCTCCGCATCGGCCATTGCGGCCTTCCATTCTTCCATAGAAGCGAAGAGTTGCATCCGAGCCGTTAAGGCCGCTTTTTGATCCGGCTGCTGTGACAGCAGGACCGAAAGGTCACGCATTGCCGACGTTGAATCTCCCAACCGGATTTTCGCAATCCCACGCTGCAGCAGCAGTTCCGGAGTCTCCTTGGTTTCTGCCGCCACATCGAACTGCTGAACGGCGGCCTGGAATTCTTCCAGATCAAAATGCAGCGTTCCGCGCAGAAGGGCCGCGTCGAATCGCCTGGCATCCGCGTCGCTCAGCATCTTCAGATCAGCCATGGCTCCGGCAGCATCTTCGGAGACATACCGCAGTTGAGCACGATAGAGCAATAGCTCCGGAGTTTCGGCAGAAACGATATCCGGGATGCTCAGCAGATCGATTGCCAGGTCAGCGCGACCATTCTCGATCAGCCGTGCTGTATTCGTCCGGACCAGCTGAGCGTTGGCGGGCTGAAGTAGCAACGCTCGCTGCAAGTCTGCGACGGCTGCCTCCGGCTCACCGATCTGCCAGAAAAGTTCGCTGCGACGTATGAGCGCGGCGTGATTTGCAGGGTCCACCTGGATAAGGCGTGTCAGATCCGCAATCGCCAGCTGCACGCTGTCATTGGCAGCGTAAGCGTCCGCTCTTCGCAGAATCGCATCTCTATCACCGGGATGGTGCTGAAGCACAGCGCTGTAATCGTCAATCGCTTCACCAAGCTTGCCCTCAGATGTCAGCAGATTTGCACGAGTCATCAACAGGTCACGTTGCGTGGAATCAGAAGAGATCAAACGCGTGTAGTCCGCGATCGCTTCTGAATAGCGATTCATCTGCCTCAGCAGATCCGCGCGCAGCGACAGGGCCGTTTCATCACCAGAATCTTCTGACAGAACCATGTTGACGTCTTCCAGAGCTTCCGGCAGGCGGTTCAACTGCTGCAGTACTCTGGCTCTCATCATTCTGGCGTCCATCCGCTCACCAGCAGTCCGCAGAATTGCCGTGAGATCTGCGAGCGCATCGGCCGTCTGACTCAGCTGAAGTTCTGCCCGAGCCCGGGACAGGAGAACTTCGGCATTCGCTGGCGATAATTTCAGAGCATGGTTCAGGTTGGCCATGGCCGCTTCCGCCCGCCCGGCTTCAAGCAATGCTTCCCCAAGATGCTGGTGGATGGAAGCATTGCCGGGTGACAGCTGCGCTGCGGTGGAAAGATCACTGATCGCATCTTCCGCTCGCCCAGTCTTCAGAAGCATCAGACCTCGCTGATGCCACGCCACAGGATCCTCGGCTCTCATGCGGCAGGCCATGTTAAGATCCGTCAGCGCACGATCGGTTTCTCCAAGTTGCCTGTGGGCCAGCCCCCGCTGAAGCCACGCGGCCGAACATCCACGATCAAGGCTCAGCACCCGGGAAAAACTGGCGACGGCCTGTTCCGGATTTGATCTTGCCGTCAACATGCCGTGTCGCATCAGTGCGTCAGTATTCCGGGGGTTGATTTGAAGCAATCGTTCGAAATCTGCAATGGCCGGTCCGTCCTGATTCAGGTCGTCCAGTGCACAACCGCGGTCAAATAAAGCCTCCGCGAACAATGAGTTCAGTCGAATGGCGTGTGAAAACGAATCCACGCACGCCAGAAGTTGCCCGTCGGCTCGCTGCGAAACACCGAGCGCCCACCACGCTTTATCCCAGTCGGGCTTCAGTCGAGTTGCGCGAGTCAGATCAGAAACCGCCTGAACCTGGTTGTCCGTTGCGGCGTAGCTGGTTCCACGCAGATACCAGGCTTCCGCAAGCTCCGGATTCAGGGCCACCGCGCGACTCAACACCTGGATCGCTTCCTCGTGGTGCCTTGTGTCCTGATGCTTCAGAGCGACACGCACCAGTGATTCGGCCTGCTTCTTCTGGTTTGAGCAGCCCGGGATACTCAGGCACATTCCGCCGATCAAACAGAGTGCCAGTGTTGTGTGAGCCAGCGTTGTGTGTGCCAGTGTCCTTCCACCCAAACGAGCAGTCTGTGCCCTGGTAATCCAATGCGGAAGTTGCCTCAGCCAGCTCCGAAACAGGCCCAACCGCTTCGTTCGACTGAAACCGGGGGCGGTATGGTCAGGGATCGGGCGTTGAGTTCCCGTCAATCTGGACGACTTCTTGTTCATCGCGGATCTCGCGCAAGGACTACTGTAACCGTGGGCTATCGAAATGATCGTCACAGGCCAGTTGATTGTTTTGTCTGGCTCAATCGAAACGTCCGGTCCTGACCGATTCTGAGGGAATTGCCGTCACCGTTTAACATTTTTCACTAATTGCCACGGCATGAACTTTGAAACACCGCCTGCAGTTACCCCTGCCCTGGTTCCGAAAACTGTTTTGGTGCAGGTTTTGCCGGTTCTGGTTTCGCCTTGCTGCCCTTCGGTCAGAACCTTTCCTGTCATCCAAAGTCGAATATCTCAATTGCTCGGAATTACGACCATGGACCTTTCCGCACTGTTTTCGGATGATCAGCTGGCCCTGCTGGGCTGCTTTGGAGCGTTGCTGGCATGCGGGCTGATAGCTGCAACCAGTTTCCATTTTGGTCCCGCTGGGCAGAAACAGCGAACCGACCGACTTCGAACAGCAGGTCGGATTTCTCCCGAATCCAGCAAGAACCAAACCAGCGAAGAACGCCGGGCAGCCTGATCAAGCGGCTCGTGTTTGTGGTGCCAGATACGTTCGGATGACTGGAAAGACCGGATTTCGATTGTTTTGCGCCGTCGGACCGACCACAATTCGTCGGCAATTCTGAATTCACCGTGTCATCGCGTAATGAGAGATCTCTCAATGGCTCACCCCGGAAAACTGATCGCTTGCGCTGCTTTGTTTGGAGCGGGATACATCTTTGGCACGTTCCAGTCAGCGGGACCACAACCACTGGAAGCGCAGGAAGACAGGAAACCCGTCAGTGCGATCACCAACGAATCGCTGACGGCCTATCAGAAATTTCAGAAAGCCAGCAACGACTTGTCGGACAGCCTTCGGGGAGAAGGCGTGACGACAACGGCTGTCGAAGGCACCAATTTCTTTGCGATCAGTGTTGGAGGAATTGATGCGCTGCGTGATCTGGAAGAAGGACGTGGTGTCGATCCGGAAACGTTTGCTGCCATCTACGCCGACCGAGCCAATGCTGAAATCTCACAACACATCGATCAGGATTCCGATGGCCGGATGCGATACAAGGGCACTGTAATCCGCATGTATTCGAAAGAACGAATGAGAGACACTTTCCGCCGCAGGGATCAACTGGAAGTCCGTACCCGGGATCTTGACAACTGATCCGTACGAATGTGACCGATCCCGCGCAAGTAATATCCGTTCGAGAGTTATCCGATCAGGCAGCCCGACAATTGAGTCGGGCTTTTTTTACGCCGACCGGGGATCGATATCGCTGCGGGGCGACGAGTTTGCCTGGACAAGGGAAATCAGGCAGGTTTCGGCTCACCGGTTGTGTTAGTCGGATGAGTCAACAACTTGTCCATGCTTCAGCAGCACGGTCGAAGGAAAATGGCCTGCTAATTCATCGCTGTGGGTTACGCACAGCAGGGCCGCCTTCTGCTCAGCGGCTACCTGTAGTAACAATCGGCCAATATGCGACGCTGTTTCCGGGTCCAGATTTCCCGTCGGTTCATCTGCCAGAAGCAGAGACGGCTGGTTAATTAAAGCGCGACACACGGCCACCCTCTGTCGCTCTCCCCCCGACAGCTTCGCAGGCCGATGATCAAGGCGATCTTTCAGACCGACGCGTTCCAGTAGTTCCAACGCCCTTTGTTTGGGGTTCAGCCCGCTGTCAAACCCCGCCAGCGTCGGCAGGAGCACGTTTTCGAGGACGCTGCATTGCGGCAGCAATTGGTGCTCCTGAAAGATAAATCCAATGTGTTGATTGCGAAAGCCTGCGAGCCGAGATTGGCGCATGCCCCAGGGATTCTCGCCGAGGATTTCGACGGTACCTGTTGTTGGCTGATCCAGAGTGCCGGCGATATGGAGCAGCGTTGTTTTGCCACAACCACTGGGGCCGCGAATAGCAGTTGCACTGCCTGCCGAAACCGTCATGTTAATGTCGGTGAGAATCTTCAGGGAGCGTCCCGCCTCGTTGAAGGTTCGTGAGACCTTGTTCATCTGAAGAACGATCGTCATTGGTGTTCACATTCGTTTTTCTGATGGTCATTGAGCAGGGGATTACGAACCCGGTATCGCGGATCAGTCAGGAAGATTGCTCGTCTTCCGGGGAATATTCATGGATCTTAGCAAGATACTCCTCGGGAATCTCCACTGACTGCAGCGGCTGACCCGGACGTACTGTGCAGCTGACAGATTTCATCGATCCACGAGCCACCGGACGACCACCACACGAAAACTCGACACTGTACGTCAGTGACTTCACTCCGATCCGCTGCACTGACAGAAACACGTCCAGCACATCGTCGTAGTGTGCGGGCGATTCGAATCGGCAGCTTGCCGAAACGCGTGGCCACCCGATTGTCGATCCATCTGACTGATGATTGACAATCGTCAGGCCGAGCATTCGAAAAAAATCGTGTTCCGCCTGCTCCATCCATTTGTAGAAGTTCGAGAAGTGGACGATGCCCGCCATGTCCGTTTCACAAAACTCGACTCGCCGAGTTGTCCGGAGAAATGAGGCCATGATGATCATTCATGCTTACGATTCAGACGCTGGTTAGCGAGACGGGCATTACAAAAGGCCCCCGCTTCTCGCATCGTGATTGTCCTGCAAATTCTGTGGAGCAGATCCAGAGCCCATCCGTCCCTGGATCTGCTTCAGAAAGAGACGTGCGAATTACGACAGAAGGTCTTTGACTGTGTCGCGTTCCGACTTCAGCTCGTTTACGGTGACGTCGATCTTTTCCTGAGCGAACTCAGAATGTGTCTGTCCCTGAACAATGGAGACCCTGGATCCGTCACTGACCAGAGGGAATCCGCTGATCAAACCTGCCTCAACACCGTAGCTACCGTCGCTGCAGATGGCTGCACTGAAGCACGACCCGGCTGGTGTTGGACGGATGATGCCTTTCACGGTATCGAGAACTGCGTTCGCTGCCGATGCAGCACTGGAAGCTCCTCGGGCTGCGATGACGGCGGCACCACGTTTCTGGACTGTTGAGATAAAATCACCCTGCAGCCATGCATCGTCACCAATGACTTCGGTGGCGGGCTTGCCGCCAATCTTTGCGTGGAAAAAGTCCGGGAACTGTGTGGCACTGTGGTTCCCCCAAATGCCAACATTGCTGACATCGGCAACGCCAACGCCCGCCCGTGCCGCCAACTGTGATACCGCGCGATTCTGGTCCAGCATCGTCATGGCAAACCACCGGTCGCGAGGCACATCTGGTGCACTGTTCATTGCGATCAGGCAGTTCGTGTTGCAGGGATTTCCCACCACAACGACGCGCACATCTTTCGCTGCGGCCGCATTGATCGCACGACCGGTACTGGTGAAGATAGGGCCATTGATGCGGATCAGATCACCCCGTTCCATCCCGGCTTTTCTCGGAACGCTGCCCACGCACAAAACCCAGTTACAATCTCCAAATCCAACTTCAAGCTGATCGCTGCTGGCTTTGACAACGCCAGCAAGTGTGGGGAACGCGCAGTCTGCCAGTTCCATTTCAACGCCATCCAGCGCGCCCATAACGGGTGGTACTTCTACCAGATGAAGAATGACTGGCTGATCCGGTCCGAAGACTTCTCCTGAAGCCAGTCGAAATATCAGAGCGTAACCAATCTGACCGGCTGCACCCGTTACTGCTACTCGAATCGGAGCCTTCATCTTTCTGCACCTTTCGTCTTCATATCTTCTGATTCGCCATGGGTCCCCACACGCCAATTGCGCTTCCGGCGGTCTGCCGCACAAAGAGGCAAAGGAAACTTATAGAGATCCCCATCTGTTGCCAATCACCTGGCAATGAAATGGATAACGATTCTCACGCGAAGAGCCCGGCTCCCTCTGGATAGAGAAGGCCGGGCTCTGCAAAGCGTTGTTACCGACACCGATTGGCATCAGGTGACAAATGTGACATCACAGGGCAAACCTTCGAAGTCACCCGTGACATATGCCAATGTCAAGCTGAGACGTGGCGATTAGCCTTTGGCTGTTGCGAATCGGCGAGCAACTTCGGCCCAGTTCACGATATTCCAGAACGCCTTTACATAGTCTGGTCGTCGATTTTGGTAGTGCAGGTAGTACGCATGTTCCCAGACGTCCAGGCCAAGGATTGGAGTGTGTCCGATTGAAAGAGGAGAATCCTGATTCGCCGTGCTTTCCACGATCAGACTGCCGTCTCCACCGACGCACAACCAGGCCCAGCCACTGCCGAATCGAGTGGCAGCCGCCTTGTTGAACTGTTCCTGCATCTTTTCCAGACTGCCGAACGCAGCGTCAATGGCCTTCGCCAGATCGCCAGTCGGAGCACCGCCCCCGTTGGGTGACAATACGGTCCAGAACAGTGAATGGTTGGCGTGACCGCCACCATTGTTGCGGACTGCTCCCTGGATGGCTTCAGGGACCGACGCCAAATCGCGAACGAGATCGTCGATTGGCTTGTCCGCCAGCGGAGAACCTTCCAGAGCTGCATTGACGTTGTTGATGTACGCCTGATGATGCTTGGTGTGGTGGATCTCCATCGTACGAGCATCGAAGTGAGGCTCCAGAGCGTCGTAAGCATAGGGCAGTTGAGGAAGTGAGTACGGCATTGAGCAAGCTCCTGAGTGATTCAAAATTCAACATCAAGCGGAAATGTGACTGGGCACTGACAATTCAACGTCGGCTGTTTTCAGTCGCTGCGGCTGAACCATCCCTGCTGAACAGTCCCACAGTTCACCGAATTCACCCGCCTGAATTCCTTATGGCAGGGTCGATGATTGTAGACTGCTCAGGAAACTCCTCAACCCACTTCCTGCCAACATTAACGGTTTGAAGCGTACAGCGAATTGTTGGTGACTCCAGGATGAGCCGTTCGAGTGCCGCAAAACCCGGCTTTTCGACGCTTTCGGCAGAAATACAGAGACGACACAAGTTTGGGCAGAAACCGGAACCGATCCGCCCCTCAGCTCGGAACCGCGTTTCAGAAGGCGACAGCAGTCGCGATACTGAAGGATCATCCCTGTGCGATGACGTGAGTCGAAAGTGAAAGAATCTCTACCCCCACATGAAATTCCAGGCGAGAATGCGTCAAATGAATCGGTTTTTGCCGAGTCGAAAGAGGTCTTGACGTGTTTTGCCGGTTCCCATAATTTCCGCCTCGATCCGTCTGCGTGCTCTTCGCAGGCGTCATCTCCCTTCTCAATCTCTCCTCACGAATGTGGTTCGCCTTCTCTGGCACCAGTCTCTTCTGCTGACGCCCGCGATTGCCCTCATTCACCCTTCCCGCACTGTGACGGTTTTCCGCTCACTCCTCGGAGGTTCTCTGATGTCTCGAATCGCCATGTTTTGTTGTGGCCTGTTTCTCGCCTGTTCAATGAGCGGATGTTGCCTGCTGCATGGCATGGGCGGCGGCTACCCCGGATACTATGGTGGCGGCTACGGCGGTGGCTGCGGTGGTTGTTCAACCGGGGCCTGCGGCGCTTATGCTCCCGGCGGCTATCCTTCTGCCGGCATTTACGGAGCAGGTCCTGCAACGGCCTATGCTCAGCCAACAACGGCTTACCACCCATATGCTCAGACAGCCATGCTGCCCGTCGATCCTCTCGCGACTTACTAAGACCTTCGCGGCCGCAATTCTTTACCACTCGCAGTTCGAAATCTGGTGCGATGCGCTATGACTGTGCATTCAGCCGGTATTGTGCTGCAGTGATTCTCTGAATGGGTCCTTCGCGACGTCGCTGTCGATGGGGCTCCCTTCGCTGAACGCACCGACCGGTGAGAATGTGGCCCGGCGTCGATGATCGCTCCTCAGTGAATTCGCCTCGCCGATGGAGTGCGTCTACGCGTTGATTCGTGGGGTGAAGGTTTGGGAAGGCACTGAGTCCGGCGTGGATTCAGTGCCCTCGTGTCCTCCTGCGATACGATCAATACGGGTCAAGGGACGCTTGCCCTTGTCCCTTCCACCACTTTGCGTCGGCGACGCCGATCCGGGCTTCTGCCTGCGCCGGGCCTGATGTCAGCGCTTCGACATCAAGTTGCCGGGCCTGCTGCGGCAATGCAATTGCCACTATGCGCCCGCCGAAGTTTCTTCGCCAGGGGTGTTAGCCGCTGGTGTTTCTGATGCCGAGGCATCCGCTGCTGGCTCATCAGCCGCTGGTGCGTTTGCTTCGGTCTTGTCGCCTTCCTTCGCATCGCCTTCTGCCGCATCGCCTTCGGACTTTGGCTCATCGGTGGCAGGAGCATCCGCTGATGGAGGTGCATCAATCGAAGCGGCCGGTTCTGCCCCACCGCCGCCTCCGGCAGGCCCGCCTTCTGCGCCTCCACCACCACCTCCATAACCACCGCCAGACATGTCTGACATGCCGGCCGCAGCATCAGACTCACCCATTGGATCTTCGGATGGCAGGCTGTCGCCGTAGAACCCGACGTTCGCATCGTCCGGGTCCGTATAGTAGCCCAGCGCCTGAGGGGGATCAGTCTTCGTCGCAACAAGAAACAGTTCGGCGGGCGGTTGACCAACCACAGTTCTCAACAGGCTCAGCCACTGATAGTGATAAACCGTTTCCATTTCGTTGTCACGGACGATCGTAACGGACGGAGACATGGAAAGCTGCTGTTGTGCTGTTTCGACGGAAGTTCCGCTTTCGAAAACGCCATCGGTCGAAATCTTCGCCAGCGATTCGCCCGAGAAACGTTGACCGAGACCCGCTCGCAGTTCAATGGCCAGCACAATCAGTGCGATGACCAGAAACACTGTCGAGACCATTTTTCGAGCCGGGGAAACTCCACCCGGTACCTGCTGACCTTCTGACATAGACGCTCTCCAGATTAAGATGGCGGTAAAATGAGCCCGTCCCGCAGGGGGGCAGACAACTTGAGTCGCGAATGTAGCATGTCGCTGTCCAACTGAGCAGCGAACGCAGGAAATATTCATGGCACGTGAATTGGAAATCGTGGGTGACCAGCATGATTGCGCGTATCTCAGCGGACGCACTGCGCAAATGACCTTCCGTTATGCGCTGGAGCTGCCGGAGCAACGCTATTCTGCCCTGCTCGAACGCGGCTGGCGCAGATTCGGACGCTCTCTGTTTCGGCCGATTTGCGGCGGCTGCCGTGAATGTCAGCCTCTCAGAATCTGCATCAACGAGTTTCAGCCGTCGAAAAGTCAGCGGCGAATACTCGCCAGAAATCAGGAGATCAACCTGACAATTCAGTCGCCTCGGGTCACGCAGGAATACCTGGATCTTTACGACCGATACCACGCCGACATGAACCGTCGCCGCAATTGGCCAAGCCGGGAAATCACCGCCGATCAGTATCATGAATCGTTTGTCGAAGGGAATTTCGGTTTCAGCCGCGAGTTCATCTACCGCCTGAATGGCAAACTGGTGGGATTAGGGATCGTCGATATCACGCAATCCGCGATGTCCAGCATCTATTTTTTCTACGCTCCCGAACTTCGCAGCTTGTCGCTCGGTACGTTTTCTGTCCTCAAAGAGCTGGAGGCTGGCAGGCAACTCAAAAAGGCTCATCTGTACATGGGCTACTATATCCGGGACTGCGGTTCGATGAACTACAAGAACCGTTTCCCACCCTATCAGATCCTCGAGAACTTTGTAGACGATTCCAAAACACCAGCCTGGGTGACCAAAACAGACGCTGAATGATCCATTTCAGGAAAAGCCACCTTTGAAGTCCGCCCTGCAGGAATCACGGTGTGGTCATGGGGCATCCCGTCCGCTTTTTCTGTCGAGCCGAGTGCGGACTCGTTTCGGATTTATGAATGGGGGTGAGATCCGCATGCGGTTGTTTGGTTGGTCACTAATTCTCATCGGAATATTCATGACCGCTCGAGTATTCTGGCTGTTTCAGTTCTGGACTAGTATGTCGGCCCCGTCGCGAAACCGTGGGGTATTCCTTGCCGTATTGTTTTCGAGTGTCACGGTCGCCGGTGCTCTCATTCTTTTCTCGCTTCGGAAGAGAGAGTAGTGCCCGTCGTTTTTTAGTGTGCCAGGAATGCGATCAAGACGGTGCGAACGAGCTGCAAACGGGCTGCCCACACAACGATAAGATCACTCGCGGCAACCGACTCATCCTGGTCACACGAAGTTGTCCGGGCGATGATCACTGGCGAAGTGAGCGTGCCGTGAGGCACGGCGTCCGAACTCTTGACTGGAAAACGTGAGCCTCGGACATTCTTCTGGTAGCGTAAACTGAAAAAACAGGACGGGGACCGAAGGTCTCGGCTGCGCAGCACTCGAGAACCTCTTGTAGACTACCATTTCATTTTCTTGCATCGTGCTTCGTCGAGCAGGGAGAAAAACAGGCCGGCGGACAGGCACAGACCAAAATACGAATCGAGCAGAGGCACTGCGGATAGTAGCCTCCACTGATCGCGATGCACAGCGATGTACAGCGACGATATCGATGCATTAAGCCCCCACATCAGAATCACGCCCGATACGATGAGGGCGAAAGTGCCGGGATACATCATGAAAGGTGTCATGCAGACCAAACCCATTCCATACATGAACGGGAAGATTGCGATTTCCAGGAGGTAACAGAAACACAGCCAGAAGAACAATCCTGTGTGCCAGGCGATCTGTCGCTTTCGGAGTCGATTCACGAACTTGCGGATGACCTGCAATGAACCGCGAGACCAGCGGTAACGCTGGTTGAGAAGTACCAAAAGACTATCTGGCGCCTTGGTATCTGACACCGCCATCGGTTCGTAGACGATGCGGTATCCGAGCGAAAGTATGGAGACAGAGAGATCGAAATCTTCGGCAAAAGTGTCTCCTTCAAAGGGGCCAGAGCACTCTCCCTCTTTGATTTCACCCGGGGGCTTCGCAAACAACATGTGGACCTCTTCCATGACGTCCCTGCGAAACAGTCCGATGGGGCCGGGAACAACCAGCACCTGGCCAAAAAAGCTTTGCGCGAGTCGTAAAGCCCCGTTCGCCATAAGGTACTCGAGAGACTGCAAATAAGTAAGCAGGTTGGTGCGGTTCCTCACGCTTACCTGTCCGGCAACTGCAGCGACGTTTGGGTCGACGAGTCGAGCCACCATGAGTTTCAGTGACTCTGATCGCAGTCGGCTGTCCGCATCAAGACAGAGCACTAATTCGCCCAGGGTGCGTTGCAGGCCGAAGTTATGAGCCGACCATTTGCCACCGTTCGGTTTACGGAAAACCCTGATGTTTAAGGTCGGGTTGGCCAGTGCAAACTGTTTCGCCAGCTGATACGTCAGATCCTTTGAGCCGTCATCGATCACCACGACGTCGAAGTTGGGATAATCAAGTTGCCGCAATGAGGCCAGAGCTGCGGTGATGGTCGGCTCTTCGTTAAAGGCCGGAATGAGGATCGAGACATGAGGCCAGTGATGAATTGAATTGGCAGGAGTTCGCGAATCCTGCAGCAACTGAAGATAAGACATCGTCAACAGGAACGCCCAGCGAGACAGCATGACTGCCCAGCAAACGGAAACGATGATCACCATGTAGCGCATGAAGGGGGAAAAGTTCTGTGAATGAATGCCCAGCCATTCTGCGAAACGTGTGTACCACAATGTGTATGCGGTCGCCGTAAATAATACGGTCAGAAGATAAATGATCGTGACCTGGACGATCGAAGAATGGCTCCTGCGCCATTCTTTGGGGGCACCAGCTACGGCCCGCGGATCCGATGCCGTCAGGATGCTAACGCTGTCATTGATGACGGGGCTCATTGATCCCTGTTCGCTCGGTAAGAGATTGTTGAAGTCCTGCTCAGGAGTCAATGATCGCTGCTGAATGCTCTGGCTTTCGTGAACCGTTTCATCGCGTCCGGGATTCGGATTCACGCGTCCTGAAGGATCGGTTGACCTGCAGGGTTCTCAGCAATTCAGTCAGATCTTCATGAAGTGAACTTTCCGGGCCCTCAGTTTGACCAAGATCCCTGAGCGCGTGCTCTAACTCTCCGGTCGGATCTTCACCTTCTGCCAGGTTTCCCGCAAATCCCTGGCGAATCATCCTGATTCCCTTGCCCTGGTATCGATTAATCGCCCAGCCCGCACTGGCCAGAAGATCGGCATCGACTCTACGTGCGAGGATTGATTCGCGTAAACGGTTACCCAGCGACTGCAGAAGAACCCCGGAATCGCCATGATCCAGCCGCAGTTGCTGCAGCTGTTGTGTAACGTGCGTCTTTTGACTGTTCACAAAAGGGCCCTGGTCGGTCGTTTCTGCGTGCGATGCTGCTGCATGTAAACGCGACTTTCGGGTGACAACGATACCGACACTGCCTGCGGCCAGCAGCAGCAGAGCGAACTGAAACAAAGGAACCGACAGGAGTGGCGGCTGCCAGGTCAACTGAACGGGAACAAGCTCTTCATTTGCAAGCAGTGGAAAAAGATCCATCGGAGTTTGACAGGTTGCGGAAACAATCGCGTGATCGGAATGATACGGTGAAACTTCTGAGCCGGTAATTACGCCCTTCAGATGAGATGTAAGAACCGAATGTTCAACCCATACATCAAGGCCTCCCGATTGGTTCAGCATTTCGGCAAAGTGCCTGGGAATCGTAAACTGCACTTCAGCGGAATCCCTTTCGGCCATCACCGCCACGACTCCATGTTCTTCAACGGAATTTGGGGCGGCCGAACGGTAGACCACAACGCCATCGCAGGGAGCGAGGATGGTATTTGCTTCCTGCATACTGCGAATACCCGCTACAACTTCGTTGATTTCAGCACGAATCATTTCGATTTCGGCGTCACGTTGCCGCTGTGCTCGAAAGTAGTCCTGCTGGATCGAGGTCTCTACAGATTTCAACTCCGACCTGGCAACGCTCATCGTTGAAGAAGCTGCACTAATGTCGCGTTCAAGAGAAGCCACCTGCTGAGCAATCAATTTATCAAACCGTTCTCCGTTCGAATTCAGATGTTCAATCTCCGCCTTGAACTGCTCAATTGTCTTATCAAGTTTCTGCAGTTGTTCACTACTCGAAATCGCCTGGTGTCGAGAAAACTGGTGCTCTTTTGCGGTGAGCGCTCCTTTGGCCAGCAGCGTCGCCGTCCGTTCATAGTCTTTGAGCCGCAGATCGAATTCAGAACGGGACTGATTTCGTGTTGCCGCATAATCAATGATATAGCGATCGATTGCGACAACTTTGTCTTCTCTCTCGAGGTGTTTTTCGAGCCCCACCCGGATCGTCTCTTTCAGCAGCGGCTCCAGGTTGTTCAGTGTCGCCTGAGCGAGTTCTATCTTCGCGAGGGCATTCTGGTGTTTGCGTGTCAGTTCCTCATCGATTTCCAGAGGCTTCGAACTCATGACATTCAGTTCCGCAGCAAGCTTGTCCTGCTTCGCCTGCAACACGCAGATTTCTGACTGAAAATTTCCTGGTGTAAATTCAGTCAGTGCCTCACCCTTGCTGATGATGCCCAGAGGAGCGACGTGGCCAATCTCAGTGTCAAGCCTTGCGCGCGCTGCAAATGACTGCCTGAGCCGCATGACACCCTGGATTGGCACCATCTCTGCGATGATGTAGCCGACTGCTGCCAGCAGAATGCCGCCGAGGAACATTGCTCTGGACAATCTGGACATCAGAGGGATTTCAGGTGTGGTTGAGTCTGCATTCTTCTGTCGACGTTGCCACACCCACGCGGCATAACTGAAAAAGAATGTCGCACAGCCAAGCATCACGCTCAGTGAGGTGAAACGAAAATAGGCCCAGGAATCCATAGGATCTGTCTCGATCAGTTTCTCTATCGTCGATGAGCACTCCGGCAGTCAATTCCGCGCGGGACACAGCGAATACTGCTTTCAAATCCGGTTCTGGCGCCCATTGAAAATGGAGAACGATTCCATGACCCACCCTGGTAGTAAATCCCCGTTCCGGGTTTGAAATCATCTCCACCCGCTGAGAGAACACCCCGAAGGCAACTCAATGTGTTACCGAGAGTCGTTTGACAGGCGTTCACGGTCCATGGATTTTCACTGATGCGCCGAAGTCCTTTTCAACGGGTTGATAACAGTGATGCAAATGATGGAACCATCGGCAGATCTTTAGGCGGGGCAATACCATGAATCCTGGCATGCCTGCCGGAGTCAGTACTTTCCCCTACCCCGGATATATAGATTCAGCGTCTTCGAAACTGAGACGCTGCACGACTTGCATAGAATCATATCCGTCTTATCCCCCGTCAGTATTCTCCCTACCCGTCCGCTGAATTTCTTAATCAATCATTGTGACGCGCAAGTCTGAGGAGCCTGTTGAAAACGGGACTGGCCCGAGCAGGAGACCTGAAAACACGGCCGCTTGCAGCCGTCCAGCGTGCCTGTCCCCATTTTTCAACGGACAATTGGATATCAGCGTAAAACACAAGTGTAAACGATCGCTTGTGAACGCAAAGTCTTCCCATTTCCACTAACGGATATCCGGAACTACTGGATATACGTAATATCGATTTGCACCCTACATTCAGGATAACCAAAGAAATGCGCTCTCGACGATTTGGTTCTTCGACCTGCGAATAACATGAGTACTTTGCAATGGATGCTGTACACGAGGATTCGCAACGCCTGGTCGTTTGTTGAAGAATGGAATGAGCACGCGACCGACGTTCGGGATGATCAAATTCCAACGCCGTTCAGCCACTCGATTCCGGCTTCTAACAGACCAACAGCCGTGATAAGCAACAGCCGGTTTCCTGTGAGGGGTTGGATATGACGTTTCGTGAAGGGATTCTTCGAGTCGGATTTTCCATCGCCGTCCTGGCGACGTCTTCAGGCCGTTCAAACGCTGATCTATCCTCTCAGTTAACAGATGCTGTGCCAGGGGAGCATGCGTCCGCTACGACGGTGCTGGACTCTGCAGAGTCTGGAGGTCCCGTCGTTCTTAACGGAGCAAGGATGACTGATAAGGGATTTTTCTCGGGGCAGATCGGAACCTACGGAGGCAGGAACACAGGGATCAACAATGGATACATGAGCCTTGAAGGGCGCGGAGGACTTTTTGAGGACAGCGGAAACGAGGTCTTCTTTTTCGATAACCGATTACTGCTCAACGACTACACACTTCCCGGTGGAAACCTGGGATTGGGGTACCGACAATTTCGGGCGGGATCCAACGTTGTGATTGGAGGGAACCTGTTCTACGATCGCTGGAACCTCGGTCAGAATGCATTTAATCAGATTGGTCTTGGTGCTGAGTTGCTGGGAGATGGCTGGGAAGCTCGGTTGAACGGTTATGTTCCCGTCGGGCGTGAAGACCAGCAGATTGGCCTCGCGAACGGATTCGTCGTGGGGACAGACATTTTTGCCACTCGCCACCTCCAGTCAGCCCTGAAAGGCTGGGATCTGGAGTACGGCGGCGCATTGCTGTCAGGAAATAACAGAACACTGAAAGCCTTTGGAGGTACCTACTATTACGACGGCACAGGAGTTAACGGAGCCTTCGGCCTCCGTGGCCGCGGTGAACTGGCAATAGGGTCATCTGCGGCTCTAAATCTGAGCGTTCAGAATGATTCCATATTCGGCACCACCGCGATGTTTGGTGCGACGTTCACACTACCAGGGAGAGACATTCACGATCCCGGTTACCGTCAGTCGGTCTACAATCGCATGACGGAGCGAGTCCACCGATCTCAGAATGTGGCCGTGACCGAGCACACCGTCACGAGTAACACCGGATACAACGCATTCTTCGTGCAGCAGGGAGCATCCGGCAGCGGAACACTGGCTGATCCCGGCAGTTTGGGAGCGTTGTCAAGCGACCCGAATTTCAAAGCCGGTGACGTCGCATTCCTTATTAACTCTGGTGGCACATTCACAGACTCGTTTGTCATTGACGCACCTGGCCAACAGTTGATCGGGTCGCCGGATGCTTCCGGATTCGCCACCACAACGCTGCCCGGCAACGTAATTCTCACTCAGGGTGGACTGGGAGGACGATCAACGATCGATGGCCAGATTCTGTTTAATACCTACGGTCGTGCCAGTGGGTTTGATATTTCCTCGGCTTCGCTTATTCCCATCTACGTCGACGGACTTGCTGCCAGCCAGACGATCGTTGTTGACAGTGTGAACGTCAATGGTTCGGTCGACGACGGAATTCACATTGTGAATTCATTTGGCACCTTCCAGTTTCTGGCGGGGACCAATGGCGGACTCATTCAGAATGTCACGGGCGACGGTATCGAAGCGCTCGGGGACGTCGATGTCCTGCTGGATAACGTCACCTTCAATAACGTTGGCATGAATGCTATCCGGACGAACTACACCGGAACATTCGTCGGCACAGGCAACACCGTAATTAACAATCCTGGCTTTAACGGAATTTATCTAACGAATAACGATTCGACCTTCCAGTTCGAGAACCTGACCATCAATGGTGGGGGCAACGGCCTGTTCCTTGATGGATTCAACGGTGACTTTACGGTGACGGGCGATGCCGTATTCAACAAACAGGTCTCAACAGGCATTATTCAGCCTTCTGCTGCAGGTGTCGGCAACACCAGCAACCTTTCCTTTGGCAACCTGACGATCGACAACCATAACGGTTACGCCGTGTCTCTTGAAAACCATACCGGTTCGTTCAAGGTGACCGGTGACGCTGTCATCGAGAGCTCACAAACACTGCCGGTTGCACTGGGCATTTTGAGCAACAATTCGTCCACAGATTTCTCGTTCGGTTCGCTGGATATCCATCATGCAGGAACCGCCCTGGCTCTGATCAACCACAGTGGAAATTTCACCGTGGACGGTCAGACCAGCATCGATGACTACGGTATCCTTGGAATTCAGTCCGAAGGTTCAACGACGAATTTCAACCTGGGCTCTCTCTCCGTTACCAATGGTGGTGGCACCGCAGTTGCATTGATTAATCACACCGGGGAATTCAATGTCACAGGTGCTACCAGCGTTGACGACTATGCTGCATTTGGTTTTCAGGTGCAGGGAGGGGCCACTGAGTTCGATCTTGGCTCGCTGAATGTCTCCAATGGTAACGGTATCGCGATCGCTCTGTCGGGTAATAACGGCAATTTTATCGTCCATGCGGATGCCAATCTCAGTAACAATCGTGGCGGTGGACTATTAGTTGCCGCTGGCAACTCCGACATCAGCTTTGGCTCGCTGGCTGTCAGCCACGTTCCGATGCAGGGTTATGGAGTGGCACTGGAAGGCCACAACGGAACATTTACAGTGGTCGGTGACGCAGACTTCAACTCGACAGGTCAGTGGGGCATTCAGTCCCGCAACTCAAACACGACATTTCAGTTTGGATCACTCGATGTCATCGGAACGTCCATCTTCGGTGTGGCACTCGATCATCATACGGGGGATTTCACTGTTGATGGTGCTGTGAACTTTACTGATCCCTGGCAGTATGGCATGTTGTCAAACAACAGTAATTCCAACATTCACTTCGGGTCGTTGTCCACCAGCAACACAGCTCAGTACGCGGTAGCACTCAATAGTCATACGGGAGACTTCATCGTCGACGGCGCTGCGAACCTGACCAATGTTGGCGGGTATGGTGTGCAGGTGGGCCCGTGGACCAACGGAGACGTGAGATTTGGTTCACTCAACGTAACCGGAGCAAGTTACGTGGGACTCAATGTTGAAGGCGGAACGGGCAGCGTTCTGGTACAGAATGGTGCGACGATTGATGGAGGAAATTTCGGAGTCCAGGTGAACAACCGGACGGGCGATGTCAGCTTTGGATCTCTGACAACAAGCAACAACCGATACATCGGAGGTGTCTTTCAAAACATCAACGGCAATCTGAACGTAACGAACGACTTCATTGCCTCCAACGTTGGGCAGGGATGGTATGTTGATAAGGCAGTGCAGGTCAGCGGCACAAGCGGCGCCGTTAACTTTGGATCACTGGTCATGGACGGGAACGGAGCCCTGGGGCTCGACTACCGCTTCAACCAGTCCGGCCTGACAATCGCCGGCACAACCGCAAACGGTGGCCTGTCCTCCACTGGCTTCATCAACGGTGTTCAGGCACTGGATAACACGGGCGACATTCGAATTGGAGATGTCGATGTGACAGGGACTGGCGGCTTCGGCACCGGCCTGTTTGTTACACGTAACAATGGAAGTGTGCTGATCGATGGGGACGCAACGTTCACGAACACCGGCCTGAACGGTGCGAGTATCACAAACGTCACCGGGGCCGTTGAGTTCGGTAATCTGACAGTTGAGACAACGTCGCAGAACGGTTTGTTCGCTCAAAACATCAGCGGCGATCTGACTCTTGGCGATGTCGACATGGACAACAGCGGCACCTTCGGCATCTACCTCAACAATATTGGTGGAAACACTTCGGTCGAGAATCTGGACATCAATGGGGCAACCTCCACAGGTGTCGGAATCACGAATAACAACAGCAGCTTCACGGTCACCGGTACAACGAATATCAGTAACTCACACCAGGGGATCGCCGTCACCAACTCATGGAGCGATCTCAACTTTAATGACCTGACCATCGAAAACATGACCGGCAACGGCCTGTCGTTGTATAACAGCAGATCGAATGTAAACGTCACCGGGAATGCGAGCTTTAGCAACACAGGGGCCTCCGCCATTCTTTCTGACGGTGCCTCGTCCGGCAATCTTCAGTTCAACAATCTGGACGTCAATACGAACTGGGCAAGTGGAGTTTCGCTGAATGGGCACACCGGCAATTTCGTTGTCACCAACGACGCCACATTCACCGGCGCTGGAGGAACGTCGTTCCTTTCTCAGGGCAACTCAAGAGGCGACTACAGCTTCAGCAACCTCACGACCACCGGCAACTGGACGAATAACGTGGCCCTCGTGAACCATGCCGGAGACTTCACGGTCACGGGCAACACCAACTTCACAGGAGCCAACATCGGCCTGCAGGTCGAAGGCGGAACCGGCGACATGACGTTTGCCGACATAACGATCAATTCGCCCGGCACCAACGGGATCAGCGTGTTCGGCGGCAACAAGAATCTGACCGCGTCCGGAACCACAACGATCACATCGCCTGGTGCCAACGGATTGATTCTGACTCAGGGTACCGGCAACATCAACTTCAGCAATCTGATCGTTACCGATCCCGGAGCGAACGGCATTACGATGTCATTGTTTGATGGTCGTCTGACAGTAAGCGACGGTGAAATCTCCGGAATCAAGTCAGGACAACAGGCCGTCTTTAAGCATGACTCCGGAAGCGGCACCATCACACTGGAAAATATGATCTTCAGTACGAACGCCAACGATGTCTTCGGCCTTGTCACCCTGGAATATGGCAATGGCGGTTTTGCCACACTGAATAACAACCAGGCCATCTTTGCGCAGGGAAGCACCGGAACCATTGGTTACCGCTTTGGAAGTTTCGGCATTGCCGACAAGGTGATCCTGTCGGGCACCGGCAACACCACATCAAACGCTGTCGAACAGACATTGTTTGACACGTTTGCTCCGTCCTTCTTTGGGCAAGTCGAAATCGATGGAATCGGCTTCCCAGTCACTCCTTAATTCGTCAAGGCGGGGGGAGTTTGCTCATGGAGTTCTGACTTCACAGTCCGTGATAGAAGCAAATGAAAGGAAACCCGAAGCATGAGCGAGGGACCGAAGATCGGGGCACGCAGAGTCGCCAAGACGCGAAGACGACACGCAGCGAGAATAGCTGCGGGCTCCATGTATCCGGCTGGGCCAGACCATTGAATTCCCGAAGAATTGCTGGCCTGCCTTTGCGTCTTAGCGAGAATTCACTCGCTCACACGTTGATGCGATCATTTGTATCCCGAATTACTTCTTCCAGACTGCGTGAATTCCCACGCAAGATAGACATTCTAAGTCAGACGGCCCAAAAGGAAACCCGAAGCGTGAGCGAGGGGCCGAAGAACGGGGCACGCAGAGTCGCCAAGGCGCAAAGACGAAGTGCTATGCGAGTAGCTGCGGGCTCCAGGCATCCCTTTGAACCAGACCATTGAGCTCCCGAAGGAGTCCCGCCTTTGCGTCTTAGCGACTTTGCGAGACATCACCCTCTCACACGTTGATACGATCACCCGTATCGCGAATCACTTCTTCCAGACTGCGTGGGCATTCCGCATCCACGGACAATACAACGGGCAACCGTTCCGGTTACTTTGCTCTGACGGCCTCGACGGCCAGCCACGTGAGGAACTGATTGATTTCAAGATTGCCTCATTCCGACGGATGAACCCAGATTCCCCGTCTCTCTTTGTAAAAAGTGAGGTATTGAACAATCCATCGGACATAGGCTTCTTCTGTTCGAATGGACATGTGCCGAGCCCTCATTAGTCCTTGCACCTGATCCAGAAGCCGCGGCATGCCCTGGCTGCTCATGTCTCTCGTTTGCTGATTTGGGGCGCCCGGGAATATCCAGCTTCTGGATATTCCAGGACTCAGCCGAAAGTGTATCGCGGGTGTGTCAAGACGCCATCCCCGCAGGGCTGTTGACATCAGCTTCTCCGGGAGTCAGAATCTGCTCCGTTGCCGCACGTTTCGCTTTCAGACTATCCACTGTGATTATCCAGCGGCTGGATAATACTTGTTCGCATCTCAAACCAAAGAGGCTCACTTTGCCGTACGGAATACCATGGCCACAGACGGACTATGCTGTCTACAAGTGCGTCAAGTGTGCAGGCGCCTGTTGTATCTTTTCGCCACTGGGTGTTGTCGACGTGCTTGGTCACTTCTGACAAATCCTGCGAGCCGTCGAGCCGTCGAGTTCGCCGAAGGATTTGCGGATGGCCTATTCGATCGCGAGGCAACTCGCTCGGTTGCAATGGACGCTTGCAAAGTGGAGGAACTCAACAATCTGGATGTGACACGCGACGCCGCCGAAGCTGTCGCCTCACTTTTTCGCGGAACCCCAATGTACGCTGCCAAAAAATGCGACAGCTGCATTACCCGCGCACTTGCAATTGCCGCGGCAGGCGAACCACTGTTAACAATGGATGACATGTGGATGGACGACGACGAATACGTTCGTTCAGAAAGAAAAGCAAATGCAAACGTCGCGCGAGACATATTCCGTTACCCATTTCACTCTGCCCCAAAGATCGACACCGAATGGCTGAAATGGCGCGACGCGGCGATTCCGCAAATGTGCCAAAGAATGTATGACTCGATGGACTTCGCCCAAATGAATGGATTGGGGCGATCACTGCACAATGCGGGATGCACTGACCAGGACATTTTAGATCACTGTCGCACGACTGTTCCTCACTTTCGCGGATGCTGGTTGATCGATGCCATCCTCGGAAAACGCTGGGGAACAACAGATCGGGATAGCGGTCAGCCCTGCGGCTGAGCCCCTCCCACACCACCCGGCATGCGGGTCCGCACCGGGCGGCTCAGATCTTTCGCAGTGAGTGTCTGCCAGATTGTGAACAGGCTGGCTAATCCTTCGTGAGCGAGATAGTCCAGCGACAGTGCTTCGTGCACGGCTTTGCTGGACGACTGCGTCCACGGACCTTTGCGACTGCTGCTGCCGTGAGTCACCGCTTCGTCGTCTTTGACACCGAGCCGACGCAGATTCGCGATCCTCGTGCGGACACCGCGCCATTGCTTCCAGTAGCAAGCCCGGATGCGACGGCGAATCCACTTGTCGACTTCCACGAAGTACGTTTTGATCGGCAACAGACGAAAGTAACCCACCCAGCCCTGAAAGTAGCGACTCAGCTCCGAGATGCGAAGAGACCTCGACACGCCGCGGTTGCGACGGGTGATCTGCTTGACGCGGTCACGGAACTTGCGTTCGTTCTTCGGACTGACTCGAATCTGACCGCCCCAGCCTTCGAAAGCGAAGCCGAGCCCTGTTGTCTTCTATGAATCTCAGGGCGACTCCGTCCGTGCGGCAGATGCGGCTTTTCTGATGATTGATCACCAGTTTCAGTTTGCGAGTCAGCGACGCGAGGCCAGCATGGTATCGAACGCGGGAGCCGGATGGATGACAGTGTCTCTGACAACACAAGTCGTTGTTCAGATCGCTTCGAAACAGAAGCCGATCTCTTCGCCGCTGCGCCACTTCGAGGATGCCGCCGCAACCGTTGCTCGAACAACAGTCACATCCGAATCCATCCCAACATCCGCCGGAATCCAATCACCCTCAAATCGCCAATCCCAGGGTGACAAACCATCTCCCCATCGGTAAACTGATCCGCTAGCGGACCCATTATCGTGATGAATCCCGCAAGGAATCAACCGAGCCGCAAGCACTTGCAAAGCGGCAAAGTTCAACGCACGATCTATAAGTCGGCTAATCGCCCGACGCATAGATCGCAATTCGTTATTTCGCTGTCGAATCGGCCTTCTGGATTCCGCCATGCTTTCGATCACTTTGGCATTCTTTGCGCTGAGTCAGCAGGGCGGAGTACATTCGGGTGACGGCATTCCACCCTTGCGTCGCGTGGCAATCGATAAGTTGCGAGCTACGCCAGAAGGGAATCTGGTTATTCGCGTATTCCTCGATTGGAGCAACGAGTAACCGAGATCATTCAACATGAATCAACTGAAACGGCCGCTGCCACATTTACTCAAAGCCCTCTTCGTCTGTGTAGGGGTTGCACTCGCTTACTGGTGGATTACCGATGGAGTAAGCCCTCTGTCTTTTTTTATTCTTGGCGGAATCGTCAATTACTCGGCTGCCGCGTACTTTTTCCAACGGGCTCGCTACCGAATTCGGACATGGAAGACTGCCAAAGGGAAGATTGTAGACATGGAAGACTTTGCCGACGGTCCCGGTGGGTCACCTATTGTGGTGTTTACGGACAGTCACGGGCGGAAGTACGAATTCACGAATTTCATGGGCGGGTCGAATCGGTACCATGTGGGTTCCCGGGTCGATGTTCTCTACGACCCGTCTCGACCAGAAAATTCCCAAATCAATGACTGGCCGAGCCTTTGGGCGGTCACGGCGATCGGAATTGGGACAGGAACATTCTTCGCAATTCTCGCATGCCTTATGGCTTAGTGTTGGCATGTTCAGCCAAAATGTTTTCCTAAACGTGTTTTGACGAACAGGAAACGCTGAATTGGTACTATGAGATTACCGGATGGTATCCTCGGCGGGGACTAAAGGTGTCAGGAACCGTTCTTATTGAGTCCGGGTTGTCTGCGAGGGCGAGTTGTGATTTCCAGCCCCGGCTTTGCAGTTGCTCCGTCTGCCCGGGTTTGATCGCCAAATGACGAACCGCGATTGACGCTACGACGGATTCCAGTCAGCCCCGCTTCTGTTTGCGCAGTATTCCCATGCTCCAGTCAGCCCGCACTTTGACGAACGGGCCATGCAGACGGCGAGACATCTTCCGCAGCGATGCGAGACGAGCATCGTATCGAACGTGGGAGCCGGATGGATGACGGCGTCTTTTACACCACACGTCGATATTCAGATCGCTTCGAAACGGAGACCGATCTCGCAGCCGCTGCGCCACTCCGGAGATGCCGACCCATTCGTTGCTCGATCGACAGTCGCGGCCGAATCAATGCCAACATCCGACCACGATCCAATCGCCAATCCCAGGGTGACAACCCATTGCCGCATCCGTAAACTGCTCCGCAGCGGATTCCTCACCGTGATGAATGCCGCAAGCAAACAACCTGGCCGCAAGTATTCGCAGAGCGGCAAAGGTCAACACACGATCCATACGCCAGCAACTGCCGTCGCATAGATCGCAATTCGTTATGTGCTTACTCCAGGAGTGCGGTACTTGAACATCGAATCTCTGAAGAAAACTATCGCCAATGTTCCATCGGTGGCTGAACACTCCGAATTCATCCTTGGCCTCTTGAAACCCTGCGTCCATATTCGTCTCAGCGACGGGCCGATTGAAGAAGCCGGTAGTCGATTCGGTGGCCACCCATATTTGCCAACAGACTTTCAATGGCCGAACCACGAGGACGGCGAGTATAAATTTCTTGGCCAAATCAACTTCGCCGAGATCGAAGATCGGCCAGCCTCGCTACCGGATTCGGGACTATTGGCCTTTTTCTACGCAGACGACGAAGAGGGCGAGATCTTCTGGGGCGATGACGGTTACGTTCTCGGTTTCTACTGGCCATCGTTTGATGGGCACTCGTTATTCGACTCACCAACTGCTGATGTTCCCGAGAGCGTTGCGATAAGCCTGACTGGTGGAATCGATATACCACGGTACGAAGACTTGCGATCCGACTGGCCCTTCGACCGCGATGCACTGTACGAACTGACTGACGCTCTCGACGAAAACAGCGAATACTTGCTTGGATACCCTTCTTTTACCTCATTAGCGTACGATCCTACACCAGATGGTGACTGGATTTCACTGTTAACAGTCCACTCGCTCGATGAGTTCGACTGGTGCTGGCACGACGGCGACAAACTGATGGTGTTCATCGAGTCAAGCAAACTTGCGCAGCGAGACTTCAGCAACCTGAAGAGTGACGCCGGATAGACAAATAACAATGGCATCAACGCGGAGCCGTCGATCGGGCGTTGTCAAGTGGAGCATCAACCTCGGCGGCACGGTTCTGCCAGACGTTCGCCACCAAACACCTTTCAGCGAAAAGCGATACACTGTGATTAAATTTGTAATGTGCCTGACGCGACACCCCGACTTGTCTCGCGACGAGTTCCGGGATTATTGGAGAAACAACCACGGCCCCTTCTTCATGAAGAATGCGGCCGTGATAGGTGCCAGAAAGTATGTCCAGTCGCAAACATTGGACTCCACACTCAACCAGGGTCTCAGGGAATCGAGAGGCATGATGGCCGAGTTTGACGGCGTTGCAGAGGTTTGGTTCGATTCGGAAGAGGCGCTGATTCAAGGGATGAGCTCACCCGAAGGGCAGAAATTGGCGGGTGCCTTGCTTGAGGATGAAAGCAAGTTCGTGGATCACTCCAAATCCGCCGCGTTCATCGTTGAGGAACACGAATTCTGAAACCAGTGGCGAACAATGCCGTGAACCGGAGTACTCATTCACGCGGCAACTGAAATCAAAGTCTTCCGTGAGTGCCCGGTTACGGCAAACGCTCCCCGATGCGTTTGTTGGTCAGAACGATGTTTACTCCCGCCGCGCACTGATCCCGGTCCTTATCTTCCTCCGAATATGCTTATGAACGACCTGATTTTAGTTCGATTCGAGACAGCACTGCGAGTCCATCTCAAAGAGGATCGTTCGCTCATTCGTCGATGCACAAACGAGCAAACTCTCACTGCGTCACTTGCATGTGCACTCCGCACGCAGTTTCCAGATTATCATGTGGATGTTGAATACAACCGCAATATGGACGAAATGAAGCGGCTCAAAACCAACAGTGGCCCCGTGAAGAATTCGAAACCTGATATCATTGTTCACACTCGCGAGTCGAATGACGACAACAAGCTAGTGATAGAAGCAAAAGGCCACTGGAACTCCGAAACTTGGGACGCCGACAAATCTCGAATTGAAGCATTTGCGTGCTCACCTTACAACTTTTCTGTTGGCATCGTATTGATGTACCACGAACCAACGGCAACTGAATACAGATGTGAATATCAAACATACATGAATGGTGTTTGGTCCGATTCGCACGAAGTTGTAATGCCGAACCCAAGCACTGGCTAAAACAGCAGAGAACCGTCGTGGATCAGAAACTCGCGGAGCCAAGTCCTAATTTCTGTTCAAGGAACGCGGACTATGTTCGGGCTTAAGTGTTGGGCGATGATGTAGCTGTGAGGCAGGATGCTGATTTTAGTGACTTGGCGAGCAGCATTTTTCTGCTTTGGAACAAGTTTCTCTGAGTCAGCGCAGAGGAGTGAGTTCTGAACGGTTTCAGAACCAGTGATCGCGAGATCTGAAACGCCGCGGCGGGCTAACCGCTCGAACTGCAGTGTCAGCAGGTCGTCAATTCGCCGCAATTCTATTTACGGACGAGTGTCTCGGGCGGGGGTCGAACCCACAACCTTCGGCTTCGGAGGCCGACGCTCTATCCAATTGAGCTACCGAGACTTGTTTGAGCGGATATTTACCGTTTCGCAGCTTCAATTTCCACTCAAACGGCACGCTGCGGCACAGGAGCCCGGCAAATCGCCCGGCGAGAAAGACAGATCGAAGCGACATCGTTAAAGTACGAATCGATTGTCGAGCGTGGAATTTGCGCGCTCGTCGTTGACACGTTGTTCAGGTTGCAGAGTTTGGGTGCTTCGTCTGGAGCTACAGATATGCCGGGGTTGATGGCAATTTGCCAAGAATGCGCGCGAGTTTTAGTAACTTGGGCAAGCGGCCGGGTTAGACAACTGACCTGTTTGCGGCGGGAGAAGCTACAGCGAATGCCGATCCTGCTGTTCACCGGCGTAATGGTTGTGGCTGGAATAAACCGGTCACAAGTTTCGGCTGCCGAATTAAACTGGCCGTTCCGGGCTGGGCCGACTCTCAATTCGCACATCGCCGCCAGTGATGCTGAGGGCCTGCCAAAGGAGTGGGATGAAGCATCAGGAAAGGGCATCGTCTGGAAGTGTCCACTTGAAAATGCCGGGCACTCGACGCCAATTATCGGCGACGGCCGGATCTGGCTGACCGCGGCTACGGAAGAGGGGCATCGCCAATACGTCTACTGTATCGACCAGGCAACCGGGAAGGTAATTCATCACATTCTGCTGTTCGAAAATGCCGAACCAGAGCCACTAAAGAACGCAATTAATACCTACGCGTCGCCATCATGTGCACTGGATTCCACTGGTGTTTACGTTCACTTTGGCACGTACGGGACGGCCAAACTGGATCGCAACACCGCTCATGTCATTTGGCAACGTCGAGATATCAACTGTCGCCACTTTCGTGGCCCGGGCTCATCCCCCATCATTTTTGAAAACCTGCTGATTCTGACTTTTGACGGCATTGATCATCAGTTTTTGACTGCTCTTGACTGCGAAACGGGCAAGACCGTATGGCGAACAGAACGAACAACTGATTACGGTGACCTGGATGAGAACGGTCAGCCAAAGCTGGAGGGAGATCTCCGGAAATCTTACAGCACTCCGGCGTTTACTACCGTGAACGGAAGAACGCAGGTTGTCTCCGTGGGATCCCGAGCGGCATTTGCTTACGACATCCGCACGGGCGAGGAGCTGTGGACAATTCGCCACGATGATTTTAACGCGTCTGCTCCGCCGTGCTTCTACAAAGACTTTGCAATCCTGAACACCGGATCGCGGAATGCAAATTTGCTGGCGGTCCGGCTGGCTGACGATACCCGCGGTGATGTTTCTGAGTCGCACGTCGTCTGGAATCGAACCAAAGGAAACTCTGATCTCGCTGCCCCCGTTTGCGTCGGTGATCACATTCTGATGGTGACCAACAATGGTGTGGTTTCCTGCCTGGAGGCTGGTACGGGCGAAGAACTTCACAAGATTCGACTGGATGGCACATTCACGGCATCACCTGTCAGCGACGGCAAGTTACTTTATGTGTGCAACGAAGAGGGCGACACATATGTCATCAAAGCCGATCCCTCACTGGAAATCGTTTCTCGAAACAAGCTGGCTGACGGTATGCGTGCGTCACCAGCGGCAGCAAACGGACAGCTCTTCGTCCGCACCTTTTCCACTCTGTACTGTCTTGGAAGCAAAGAATGAAATCGTCGATCCGTGTTCCTGTGTCATTTTTTTTCTTCAATGCGGCTTTGCTTACGACAAGCCTTCTGGCCATCGGTACCTGTCAGGCAGATGATGCGGACTCGATCAGGAAGGGCGAATGGGTTTCTATCTTCAATGGTAAAGACCTGAAGGGCTGGACGCCCAAGATTCGCTACAGCGAACTCGGTGAAAACTATTCAAACACCTTTCGGGTCGAAGACGGCCTGATGAAGGTTCGGTACGACGGTGGTGGCTACGAGGAGTTCGGAGAACGCTTCGGACACATCTTCTACAAGACGCCATTTTCGCACTACAAGTTTCGAGTTGAATACCGATTTGTTGGTGAGCAATGCAAAGGCGGTCCAGGCTGGGCAACGCGCAACAGCGGTGTGATGGTTCACGGGCAGGATCCTGCAACCATGGCAAAGGATCAGGACTTTCCGGTCTCCATTGAAGTGCAGCTACTGGGTGGAAACGGCAGGAATGACCGACACACGTCCAATCTTTGTACCCCTGGTACCAACGTTGTCATGGACGGAAAAATGAAGCTTCAGCACTGTATCGATTCGACTTCGAAAACCTACCACGGCGAACAATGGGTCACGGCTGAAATTGAAGTGCTGGGCAATAAAGTGATCCGACATATCCTCGAAGGAGAAGTCGTCCTTGAATACCAACAGCCACAGCTCGATCCGAGAGATAAGAATGCGAAGCCGCTGATCAAAGACGATGCGTTGATGTTGTCCGGGGGCACAATCTCCCTGCAGTCCGAGAGTCATCCGGTCGATTTCCGTAAGGTTGAAATTATGGTTCTGGATGGAGCTGATGAGTAACCCTTCAGCAGAGTTCGCGATGGACACGGCAGACCCGCAGCCACACACCGGTCAGCGATGGACGATCGTGGTGGGTCTTGCCGTTTTCGCAATCATTCTTGCAAGCGTATGGTGGTACCTGTTTCCGAGGCTCTTCGGCGAACGCGTTTCCGGCAGTGCCGATGTTGCCTTTCGCTTTGCGTCGACTGCCCCCATAGAAGGGTGGCAGGCAGAGACAACCCCGGATGGGCTGCCGGTGTTTGTTTCTCCAGAGGTTGTCTGGGATGCAGATGATTTGACCACATTTCACGGTTCATCCGAAGGCCCTGCTCCGCTGCTTCGATTCTATATCAAACCTGAGTCATGCGATTTGTTCGAGCCAACAGAGAGTCATCTTGCGCTGTTTGTCCATGGGAAACTGCTGGCCACCTTTCCCGCCGACAGCGTCTCCGGCCATTCACTGACCATTTCGCTGCCGTCGGTTTCAGTATCCGAGGCGGAAGAAGCGTTCGCTCGGTTGACCGAATAACATCGACGCTCACGACTTCGCATGCATACTCCTGCCAGAGCCACTGGAATGTCACCCGCCCGCCCGTTGATGTTTGATCTCGGCCGAATTCGTAAATCAGGGATCTTTGGTCATGTCGAGTATCATCGATCCCTTCCGTCGACAAATACCACTGCACGCGAATTATTCGTTCCACTGTTGGCACACGCTCCGGCACTGGTGTTAGCCGACGAACAAACAGCTGGACGCGGACGCGGAATGCGAGAGTGGTGGTCCACAGCAGGGGCACTCACTTTTTCGCTGGTGATCAGGCCCGCCGATATAGGATTGTCTCAGGAGAATTGTCCAATGCTATCGCTGGCGACGGGAGTCGCCGTGCACGACATGCTGGCCGGCGAGCTGACGTCGACTGCGATCAGCATCAAGTGGCCGAACGATGTTTATGTGCAACACCAGAAGATCTGCGGTATTCTGTCCGAACACGTCACAACTGACGGGCAATCAGGAGTCATTGTCGGCGTCGGGATCAATGTCAATAATTCTCTGGCGCATGCTCCGGATGATGTTCGTTTTCGCGCGACGTCGATGTTTGACGAACAACAGCAGTCATTCGATTTGACACAAATCCTGCTGGCGACTACGGCCCGCATTCTTCACAGAGCAAATGAGCTGGCGCAGGATGCGGCTCGAATCATCCAACCGTTCAACCAGAATCATCTGCTGAACGGACGGCGGGTGACAGTCAATTCACCGACTCCGGTGACCGGAATTTGCAGGGAAGTCAACCAGGCTGGACATATTGTTATTGCAACCGCGGATGGCGATGTCCGGATTGGCAGCGGCGAAGTTGTTGAATGGCAATAGCCAGGCCCTTCCCGACGCACAGAAGCAATCAGATCGCATTTGCAATTCATTCGCACCTGGATACGATCCCCACAGCACTTTGTTTCTCCCCTTTTAACTCCTGATTTCATCCGGATTGCGTGCGACTGGTCACTGTTCGTGAGGTTGATTGCTGGTTGAAATGACATTCATGCGACTCCTGTACCGAGACAAGTCTATTGGGCGACTCAGTGGATTGATCTGCGTCGTTATTGCCATGATCGGCGGGAGCAGCGTGGGATTTTCGATGCCACTCCTTCTGCTGCAAAATGCAGAAGTCGCACCCCAGTACACAGCGGAGGACCAACCTGTCCCTGCCACGGGTTCCGCCGCGGCCGCAAAGTCTCCATGGAATCCTGCTGTCGGTGGACTCAACAGACGCGGCGAACTACCACCGCTGAAGACGCAATCATTGTTGCTTCTGGCGGGCTACTGCCTTGCAATCATGATGGCATCTATGCTGGGTGGCTGGCTTGCTACTCGTTTGCGTTTGTCACACAACAGCATGCAGACGGTCATCAGTTTTGTTGGCGGTCTGATGCTTGGTATTGGAGTCTTTCATCTGCTTCCGCATTCGGTCCATGGCCTGCCGTCCATTGATTCTGCCGCGCGGTGGATGATGGCAGGAATGCTTGCGATGTTCCTGCTCATTCGTACGTTTCACTTTCATCACCACGGTCCACTGGAGGTTGCGGTGGATGTTCATCGGCACGAACCTGCTGCGAAGAACGCTACTGATAGCTGCGGTTCAAGTGACGGAAACAATGTTGTCCTGGGCATCCACCACGACCACGACCACGACCACGACCACGACCACGACCACGACCACGACCATGACCATGACCATGACCATGACCATGACAACTCTCCTTCGCCAGCTAGTTTGCAGCAGTTGATCGCGTCCGGTCCGCCTTGTGGTCATGCCCATGAACTCAGCTGGGCGGGAATTGCGATTGGACTTTCTCTGCATACGTTCATCGATGGGATCGCACTGGCAGCCAGTGTGCAGGCCGAATCCACGCATCGCATTCCGTATTCGTTGTTTGGGCTTGGAACTTTCCTGGCGATCATGCTGCACAAGCCATTGGACGCCGTTTCCATTGCATCACTGATGTCGGCCAGTGGATGGCATCCGCGATGGCAGCACCGGGTGAATGCGTTGTTTTCCATGATGTGTCCGGCCGGCGCATTCCTGTTTCTGTCCGGTGTCAGGATGCTGGGTGACTGGCAGGGTTATGTTGTTGGTGCAACACTGGCCTTTTCGGCCGGACTATTCATCTGCATTTCGCTGAGTGATCTTCTGCCGGAAATGGAATTCCATGCACATAACAGGGCTCGATTGACGCTGACGCTGATTGGCGGCATTCTCGTTGCGCTGGGGATTACGTTTCTTGAGCCCGGGTATATGCATTAGCTGTCAGCGTCCGTTGATCGGTCACAGTTCATGGGGCGGTGATTGCGGCCTGTTGGTCAGCAGGCATTGTCTCCCTTCTCTATCCGGCATTTTCATCGGGCCTTTCGACGTCTGGTAGTTATTCATGCGACGATTCCTTCATCTGACGGCATGTTTGTTTGTGTTGTTTTTTGTCTCTGCCATTCCTGTCCGGAGTCTTCCTGCGAACGACGCATGCCGGATTCAGATTCTGGATAGTGAAAATGGCTGGCCTGTTCCGCTTGTTGAACTCCGGACAACGCATGGGATGCGGTTCATTTCAGACAATGCGGGCGTCGTGTGTCTTGACGTCCCGGAATTGATGAACAAACCCACGTGGCTTTCGGTCATTGGTCATGGATATTCGATCGCAAAAGACGGCTTCGGGTACGAAGGGGTCCGCGTGATTCCTTCCCGTGGCGGTTCTCTGGAAATCCGTGTCCGTCGAGAACTACCAGCGCGTCGACTCGGGCGAATCACGGGTGGTGGTTTGTTTGCAGAAAGTCAAAAGCTGAGGGAACACCTGGACTGGAACGATCAGGGAATACTGGGCTGCGACAGCGTCCAGAACACACAGCACAGAGGCCGCATGTATTGGGCCTGGGGCGATACCATTCTCTCAAACTACCCGCTTGGCCGCTTCCACATGATTGCCGGCACCACTGCACTACAGCCCCTCGAAAAGTTTCAGCCCCCCATAAAACTCGCCTACCAGTACTTCACTGACAAGGAAGGGATCCCCGACAACGTCGCGAAAATGCCGGGCGATGGGCCGACATGGCTGAACGGTCTGGTGAGCCTGCCCGATCAATCCGGGAAGCAACAGCTGTGTGCGACCTACGCCAAAATTCGACCGCCGCTTACCGAATATGAACTTGGTTTGTGCGTTTGGAATGAAGATTCAGACCGCTTTGAGCCATTCAAAGTTCTCTGGAGCCAATCGGAAGGTCTTGCCAAACCACAGCGAACGCCGGGCGGTCATGCGGTTCGATGGGCGGAGGATGCCGATCATGAATGGATTCTGTTTGGCGACCCATTTCCCAGCCTGCGTTGCAAGCCAACGTTTGAGGACTGGTGCAGCCCCGAAAACTGGCAACCGCTCGATCCGCAGCCGACTGTTCTTTCCTCAGACGGAACTCGTACGGTCAAAGTCCACCGAGGTGCGATCGCGTGGAACGACTACTTGAATTGCTGGGTGAGCGTGTTTACTGAGTTCGGTGGAGAATCTTCGCAACTCGGGGAACTCTGGTTTGCCACCGCAAGTCAGCCCACCGGGCCATGGCAGGACGCCATCAAAGTTGTGACCCACGACAAGTATTCGTTCTACAATCCGCAACTTCATCCCGAATTCACTGCCGAAGGCGAATCGCAACTTTTATTCGAAGCCACGTTCACCCACACCTTTTCGAAAACGACAACCCCAGTACCACGGCATGACTACAATCAGGTTCTTTACAGCCTTGATCTGTCCGAAATTCGCACCGCGCAGAAACTGTCACCGGGGACCAGGTAAATTGCGGGACGTGAAACACAGCCAGCAACCTGGCTGTCCGGGGCCTGAGTTGTTCTGTCATTAGCGACATTGATCAGTCAGTCGGGGTGAGCTTCGATCAAATGAAACCATGGCACCGGCTGGCCCATCTTGCGACATTGTGTCTGTGAACATTCCCGCGGACGCGCCCACAGACTTTCTTTACTGCAGCCATGTTTGCAGCCGACAGTCTCTTCTTCGGTTTCGCTCAGACGTGCGACACTAGTGACAAGGTGGTCGTCGCCCTGAGAGAGTCGATTCTTCCCGGCCGAACGGCGTTCTGATGTGATTGGCCTGTCGGATTCCTTTTCCGAGTCGAAATGGTTTCTGAGATCACAGCTTTGACAATCTTGCGGAAGGAACACCAAAGTGTGAGCGAGGGGCATTGTGCCACTCGGTGACGGAGCAGCATTCGATCGCTCACTGTCCGTTGAACATCGGGACCGGCGCGCTGGACGACTGGGAACTGTCGTGTATTGAGATCTCTCGCTCGACCCAATCCGTTTTTCAGGCTGCTAAGCTAAGGGGCGTCTTTAATAAACTGTCAACTGGCTAGAGCTGACCGGAAAGCAGGATCAGACTGTAGACCGCGACTCCTCCAACGACTGTGGTTCCTGCGAGCAGCAACAGACGGCCGATCCGAAAATGTTTGCGGCCAACCAACTCCGCGGCTGTCACGACAATTGCCACCATGACAAACTTGAAAGCGACCATTCCGGGCATGCCCGAATGCCGAATCACCCATTGAGCCACCGGATTGCTTTCAATCATATTCAGACGTGTGAGTCCCTGTCCGCTCAAACGCAGAATGATGTACGTCACAAAAACATCCATGGCACTGGCGAGAACGAACCAGGAGATCTCGTTTTCATACAACAGTTTTCGGCCGGGAAGTTTCATCTGTGAACAACACCGAATGGATTAGTCCAGGGACGGTCAATGAATTCGAGAACAGGGATCCGGCAGCTTGTCCAGGCGTTGAAGAAACGTCAGTGAAGATGCGTTCAAAAGGAATGGGATGCCCTAACCTAACTGTGCGTTGAAAAACCGGGACAGGCACGCAGGACGACTGGAGATCGTCGTGTTTTCAGGTTTCCCGCACGAGCCAGTCCCGTTTTTCAACAGGCTGCTAATAAGAACACAGGATGATGGAATAGTCCACGAATGATGAAGCGGTGTCCACGAAAAAACCGATGCCAGGCGTTTCCGCTCAGCATCGGTTCTGTCAATTGATTCGGGTGAAATCACTGGTGCAAAATCCCGGTGCCATCACCATTGAACTGGGGGGAGGAATCAAAAGTCCAGATAAACAATCCGACCTGGAATCAAGCGAACGAATCGTGTTGCGTATGGTTCGATATCATTGGAGTTCTTTCTGGCCTCGACTCGCACGATCTGAGATGCGCCATGATCCAGTGGTCGTTCTGATTCGAACAGCCAGACACCATTCTGCATTCTGAAGCCGCCCATTCGCTGAACGCTCAAAAGCGGCGAACCTGAATTATCCCGAACGGCCAGCATTCCCGTGCGAGGGTGTTTCTCATGCGGGATTGGGTGGGAAGGCCGCGTGTAGGTTTCACCGACAGTTCCCGGCAAAGAGATAGCGGCCACCTGGAAACCCATGGCTCCAAGCGGCTGGCCCATCATGACGCTGCCCACTGGAAGATCCATTGGAGATGTCAGACAGATTTCATCTGCCTGAACGGGAGACGTAGTTGGCAGAGCAAGAACGCCGACGAACACCACAACAAGAAGTCGATTCCACATCATAAGACCCCGTAGCTGCAAGTGCTCCAGGAAGGCCTGGAGCCACACACTTTTTGATCAAGCTGGTGAGAACTGCCAGAACCATTGGCAGCCTGATTCAACTTACCACGTCCGGGTGCGCGTTGCGTACCTACTTTCCAGGAACCGTATGCTGCCGGGAAAATGCGTTACGGTGCTGCCAGCAGGGTAACCCTGTGAAACATTGACGAACATACGATGTGGGTAGCCATGCCGTTTGGGAAGCAGGGGCTACAAAGCAAACAGGCTCCGCACAATCGTGTGCGGAGCCTGTCAGAGAAACGGTTCCGAGAGGGGAGTTGTGCTTTACTTAGCCAGATCCATCCCCAGAGTCTTCACAAGGAACGCCCATTGATCGGCTGCTTCTTCAATGATCTTTGCCGTTGGTTTTCCTGCTCCGTGTCCAGCTCGAGTTTCAATGCGAATCAGCACAGGCGAGCGACCAGACTGACTGGCCTGCAGTTTGGCTGCAAATTTGAAACTGTGGCCGGGGACGACGCGATCGTCTGTGTCAGCCGTCGTAACCAGAGTTGCCGGATACTGCACGCCGCCCTTTAAGTTCTGATAAGGGGAATAATCCAGCAACGCTTTGAATTCCTCGGGGTCATCAGCACTTCCGTAGTCATCGACCCAGAAGCGGCCGGCAGTAAACTTGTGGAATCGCAGCATATCCATGACACCAACAGCTGGTAAACACGCGCCGTACAGATCCGGACGCTGAGCCATACAAGCGCCGACAAGTAGTCCGCCGTTGCTGCCGCCCTGAATGGCAAGTTTCTTTGGCGACGTATATTTCTCAGCGATCAGATACTCAGCCGCCGCAATGAAGTCATCAAAGACGTTTTGCTTGTTGAGTTTCGTTCCGGCCTTGTGCCATTTTTCACCGTATTCACCGCCACCCCGCAAATTGGCCAGTGCAAAAACGCCACCCATCTCCATCCATGCCAAACGGCTGACACTGAATCCGGGCGTCAGTGAAATATTGAATCCACCATATCCATACAGCAACGCAGGATGTGAGCCGTCCAGCGTGAGTCCTTTGCGGTGGCAAATAAACATGGGAACTCGAGTTCCGTCCTTGCTGGTGTAGAAGACCTGTTTGGTCTCGTAGTCATCCGGATTGAATTTCACATCCGCTCTTCTCAGCAGTTCACTTTCGCCGGTGATCATGTTGTAGCGATAGGTGCTGGGGGGCAATGCGAAGCTGCTGAAAGAGTAGAAGGTCTCCGTATCACCACGCCGACCGCCGAAGCCTCGCGCACTGCCGATACCGGGGAATTCGACTTCACGAACGAACTTCCCGTCCATGGTGTGCAGGCGAATCTGAGTTTTCGCGTCCTTCAGGTATTCGCACACAAACATGTTTCCAACGATACCGGTGCTTGACAAAGCGTTTTCTGTTTCCGGAATGACCTCCTTCCAGTTCTCTCGCTGGGGGCGTTTCAAGTCAATGGCGATGACACGCTTATTTGCAGCCTCCACATTCGTCTGGAAATAGAGCACGTGATCGTCGTTACCAACGAAGGAATACTCATTCTCAAAGTTATCGATGAGCTCATACGGAAGCCCATACGGTTCCGTCAGATCTTTGACAACGATACGGTAGCGATCATCAGTTCCAACCCAGATCGTCAGTATCAGATACCGGCCGTCTTCTGAAACCGCATTCTGAAATCCCCATTCGGGGTGGTCAGGACGTTCGTAGACCAGGACGTCCGAAGACTGCTGTGTGCCAACCCGGTGGTAGTACACCTTCATATTCATGTTAAGCGACTGGAAGGCGGCATCTTCTTCGGGCTTCGGATATCGGGCGTAGAAGAATCCCCTGCTGTCCGGTGTCCAGTCGGCACCACTGAACTTCACCCACTTCAATTCGTCATCCAGCACCTTCTTCGTTTCGATTTCCATCACGCGCCAGGTGTTCCAGTCGGAACCGGCGTCCTGAATTCCGTAGGCCAGAAATCGGCCGTCGTCGCTGAAGGCCATCCCGGAAAGCGCGATTGTTCCATCGTCGGACCAGGTGTTCGGATCAATCAGGACGGACGGTGTGTCATCCAGGGTCTGCTGCATCCAGAGAACACTCTGATTCTGCAGGCCATCGTTTCGAGTAAAATAATACCGACCTCCGCGTTTGAAGGGTGCGCTGATCTTTTCGTAGTTCCACAATTCCGTCATGCGTTTTTCGATGGCATCTCGCTCAGGGATGGCCTTCAGAAAATCGAATGTCACCTTATTCTGAGCTTCTACCCAGGCGGCAACTTCGTCTGAAGAACGCACATCGTTCTCGAGCCAACGATACGGATCTGCGACTTTTGTGCCGTGGTAATCATCAATCTGATCCACAGTTTTTGTTTCAGGATACACGAGATTTTTTTCCTGCCCGGCCAACAGACTACACGAAATTCCGACCAAGAGTGTCGAGACGATTGACTTCATGATTCCTCCGAAATTCAAACAGAACAATTCACTCGCCGGGATAGCATCCGAGGCGAATTCATACCAGCCAGGCCCCAGGAATTAAACTCAAACGCACCGCAGCGCCAGTTCACCGCCTGTTGAAAAACGAGACTGGCTCGAGCATGAGACCGTAAAACACCATGCTTTGCAGTCGTCCTGCGTGCCGGTCCCGGTTTTTCAACCGACAGTTAAGTCTCTGACGACGGCCCGACAGCACCAGACATCAAATCGGATTGATTGGAAACGCAATGCAGATGCCAATCGCTCACCGAGGATCGCTCGATATCGTTCCCTGCTTCCCAGGCCCGGGTCCCTGACGGTCCAGACGCTGTCGGATCAGCGTCGAAAAATCCGGGGTGATCCCGCCTTTTCGTGCAATACCGTCAATGCGACAACGAGCTCGCAGGGTTTCGAAGTCATCATCGCCATCGCCGATCAGCCCGCGCGAAAATGCGAGCCGATCTGCAAATCCCGGGAGAACAATTTGTGGATTCAGCCAGTTAATCGGCTTTGATGTCAGTTGATAGGTGTGTTCGACGATGTTGTTGGTGCAGTTGTTCAGCAGCGAATGGTAGTACTCCGGCGTTTCCACAAGTGCCTGCATGCGAGCAGCGATACTGACAAACAGACTCTGTACCTGCTCACTGGTTGCATTTACGGGATACAGATAGACGCGGTCGTTCGGGCGGAACACGGTTCGAGATCCAATTTCATCCCGCTCATCTGCAACGACATAAATCAGTTCATACTGTCGATAGAGTCCTCGCGTCGGAGAGAACGACTCACCTCGCTCCCGACGAATTTCTACCGACACACTGAAGTAGCGAGGTCCGTCGCCCGGGTCATATGAGAACGTCAGAAAATTATGAGCAATCCCCTCGAGGGCAGTGAATTTCTGTACGACAAACCAAACTTCGCGCAACTGATCGATCTGAAATCGAAGGGTGGAATAGTTTACGTTTGTCTCATCCTCAGCGTCTTCCGGTCCGCTGCTGAATGTTATGTGACGGAATCCTGAGATGCTGACGTCTTTCCCGACGATCCGGATTTCGGGCACAATCGAATTGTCAAGTGCCCAGTCGCGGTCATTCGATGGTTGCTGAAGGAGAGTGAGGACGTAAACGATCACGACGCAGACCGTGATCCCAGCAAGCCGCAAACGACAAGTTTTTGTCCTCAAACTGACGTATACCAGGCAGATTCCATATGCAAGCGCAAAAGGAATTCGTAGCCAGCCAGGCATGGCGTCGAAGAAATATACTGCACCGAGACTCCATCCACACCAGCCGATCGCCACGGACCACAGGAAGCACCAAAGGCAGTTCGACGCCCACTTATGAGATCGCTTTGGCACCTGCATTTTTTGTTCGCCCAGTCGCCAGTCTCTGAGAGTTGAAAAGGTTCAAGTGTAAATTTCAGGATAGGATCGGCGACCAAACGGTGAAGTCCGGGCCATACAGTACCGCGAACAGTGGGCCACCGTACGACGGATGCCGATCAAGAGTCTCTCACGTGACCTGACATATAGCGACGGGATTGGTTCTGATTTGATTTCTCGTCACATTTGAACGTCGGTCAGTCAGTCACAGGCCATCCATTCAGGAAGCCTGCAAAATAAATGGGCGACCCTGAGGTCGCCCATTTTGTATGGCCCGATGGATTTTTGTTGCGGCTGTGTGCTTAACCTAACCTAACTATCCGTTGAAAAATCGGGAGAGGCACGCTGGACGGATGTCAACCGGCTTGTTTCCAGGTCTCCAGCTCGAGCCAGTCCGGTTTTTCGACAGGCTGTTAACGCAGTGCCAGAACGGATTCGATAATCCCATCGGAGTCGATTCCCTGATGTCCCATCTGCTGCCAGAGGCCACCAGAGCCTTCTCGGTTGGTGCCAATGTTGTTGTATCGACCCTTGAAGCCTCGTTTCAGAAGTTCCGTTCCGAACCGCGACCCCAGACCAGTCGCTACGTTGAACGATTCTGCCACCAGAACCATCGGGGCCGCTGCAAGCTTGCTCATCATGTCTTCGTCGTAGACATTCAGTGTCGCTTTGTTGATAAGTCCGACCTCAAGTCCCTGAGCCTTCAGACGGATGACAGCATCCAGAGCCCGGTACACCGTTTCACCAAAGCTGACGATATAACCATCTTTGCCTTCGCGAATGACGTCGTCTTTGCCTGTGACAAATTCGTAGTCGTCGCCATAGACTCGACTGCCGTCTTCTTTCAGCAGGTCCGGAACGCCGGACCGTGTTGAATAGATAAATCGAAGACCGGCGTCGCCGTAGATCTTCTTCAGGCATGCGCGGAACTGGTGTTGATCGGCAGGGAAGTAGAGCCGTGTGGTATCACGACCTTCGTCCGGCAGACCGTTCGCCGCGTACATGTTGTTCAGCCCGAAGTGGCAGGTATTGTCCGCCATGTCGTCGCAGCCGGCGTGCGAGAAATGGGCGAGGACATTCGACTGATTCAGCCGCGCCATCGTGATTTCTGAAACCACCATTTCGAGGAAGGCCGAAAACGTCCCGAAGATCCCCTGCTTTCCGGCTTCGAATCCAAACCCGGCGGCAGCTGAGTAGTTGCCGCGTTCCATGATACCGCCGCGAACAAAGACTTCCGGGTGCTTCGCGCGAACGTGGTTGAGTCCACAGCTACCCTCAAGGTCACTGTCAAAAACACGTACCGATGCGACGCGTTCCGGCTCTGGAATGGCGTCAAGGATCTCGTTCAGAATCTTGCCAAACAGATCCCGGTTCTTACCAACGCTCTTCGAATCACTACCCTGATAGGTTGGGCCGGATGGTCCTTTGGTGACGTTGTTCAGGTATTCGACTGCCGCCGTCTGTCCGCGTTCAGTCAGATATTCTTTTGCAACGGAGACCTTGATGACGTCGTGCCCGTGAGCACTGCCTTCGAGTCCTTTGACGCCAACACACATCTTGCGTCGATTAATCAATGCGACTGGCCCGTCAGTTGTGACCGCTGCACACATGCGTGCGTACAGACTGTCAAGTTCTTCCCCATCACCAATGTCGACCGGCAAACCATGTCCAGCGAGCGTTTTCGAAACATCGAAGCCCGGCAGGTAGTCGGACGGATGGCCTGCGATGGTCACATCATTGTCGTCGATCAACAGTTTGATGTTGAGTTTCTGCGCGACTGCCAGCCGGGCCGCCTCTGCATCATTCCCTTCCATCTGAGATCCATCTGATCCCAGCATGAAAACGACCTTACCGGGGTTTGCGATGGCGACTCCATTGACGAACGGCCACATGTGCCCCAGTCGGCCTGAGGAAAACTTGACGCCCGGGGTAAAGCCTCGCTCCGGGTGCCCCGGAAGATGAGAAAGGTACTCGCGATAGTGGTACAACTTTTCGACAGGCAGCTCACCTTCCAGAACGGCCATCAGATACTGCGTGGCGACACGGTGTCCTGCTTCGTCGAAAAAGACGGGCAGTACATTGGGAGTACCACCTGCGGCGGCATGCTTCATGAAGCCGTGCATGATGCAGACCTCAGGGACCGTGTCGAACGGGCCGCCGGTATGTCCACCCAGGCCCTTGGCATCTGCAATCGCAGTGAAGAAGACAATCGCATCGCGACAAATCTGGATGTTTTGTTTGAGCGTCTCACGTTGCTCCGCTGTCAATGCCGTCTGGCCGGGATCCAGTGCGATGGCCTTGTAATTCTTCAGCGGAATCGGGAATTCACCAACGTTTGACATCTCTTCCAAGCTCCTCAATCACAGCATTGTCAATCTCTCGAATGCCATCCGGAAAGCCGGACACACGGCTATCGACGGGTTCAAACAAGGAATCTGCACCGAGAGGAAGTCGGAAGTATGGTGGTGGGAAGCTGAAATGCAAACCCTGGCACAAAACCTGCCGGACGCTCTCCTGAGAGTCGTGTGAATGAGAATGGGCCGCAGGGGCCGTCGGACTTGCAGAATCCGGGGCGTTCTGGTCAAACTGCAGCGATCACGCTGCCTTCCAACGGAACTGCAGTCCTTCCTCGAATCGCCTTCCTTCTTCTTCCCACCTGACCTGAATTCAAAAGATCAGCTCGAACGCATCACGACAGCGTTTGTCCTTTCCAACAGAATTCAGGCTGACTCCGGATTTCAGTTATGGCCATTCCCCACCCGAACGCAGACCTGCATAACCGGCGGATCTTTCTGAAGCGATCATCGCTTGGCGCGGGAGCTGTTGCGGCGGCGTGGATGCTGCAGGAAAACAGCGTCACGGCAAAGCCACCGGGGGTGGATTCCGGCAACCAGACATTCGATCTGCTTCCAAAACAGCCGCCTCTGCAACCAACGGCAAAGGCAATGATTTCGCTGTTTCAGCATGGTGGTCCATCGCATATGGATTTGACCGATCCCAAACCAATGCTGACAAAGTACGACGGCAGCGATTACCAGGGCGACATTCAATACAGCTTTGTGAACGCAGCCAGCAAGAAGCTGCTGGGGACGCGATGGAAATTTCGCCAACATGGTCAGTGTGGTACGGAATTCTCTGAACTGCTCCCTCAAATTGCCAGCATCGCGGACGACCTCTGCCTGATCCGAAGCATGCACACCGGAGCCAATGGGCATGAAGTATCAATTCGCTATTTTCATGGTGGCATTCCCGGAGTCCTGGGGCGACCGCACTACGCATCGTGGCTTTTGTACGGTTTGGGTTCTGAAACTCAGAATCTGCCGTCCTACATGGTGCTGACGGACCCCGGTGGACATCCTGTTGACAGTACCAATAACTGGTCCAGTGGATTCATGCCGCCGCTGTTTCAGGGAACCGTACTTCGCCCCAGAGAACCTCGAATTCTGAACCTCGAAGCTCCTCCGCATTTGCAGGGTGAACCGCAACGACAGAATCTGGATTTGCTGCAAACCCTGAATCGCCGCTACTCATCCCAGTTCCCCAACGAACCCGATCTCGATGCACGAATCGCAAGTTACGAGCTGGCAGCTCGGATGCAGATTGCCGCAACAGATGCACTGGACATCAGTCAGGAAACCAGGAGTACCCAGGAATTGTATGGAATCCATGAAGATGCCACGCGTGAATACGGAACGCGCTGCCTGATTGCGCGGCGATTAGTCGAACGCGGCGTTCGGTTCGTCCAGTTATTTCTGGCGGGCCAACCGTGGGACAATCACAACAATCTGGTGACGGCGTTGCCAGCAGTATGCAGGAGAACGGATCGCCCCGCAGCCGGCCTTGTTAAAGATCTCAAACAACGCGGAATGCTCAATGAAACCATCGTTCACTGGGGCGGAGAAATTGGCCGACTCCCCGTGACTCAGGATCAGGGTGGCCCCGAAAAGCACGGACGCGATCACAATGGGCAGGGCTTCAGCATCTGGTTTGCTGGCGGCGGATTCAAACCCGGAATTGCGTACGGAACAACCGACGAATTCGGCCACAAGGCGGTGGAAAACGTAGTCACTCCCAATGACTATCAGGCTACCCTGTTCCGATTGTTTGGACTGGACTGGAAGGAACTGGTGTTTCCACACAACGGGCAACCGCAGATCGTAACCGCAGGCAGGGACGCAAGGGTCGTGACTGAGATCCTCTCGTGAAGTCAGCCCGTCGTTTACACTTCTGTTTTCAGATCGCTGCCTGCGTTTCCTGTGACGGGAGAGCAAACGTACTGCAGCAGTTGCTAAGCAGCACGCAAGACTGCTCCACTGATCACCTTGCGAGGACCAGTGGAGCCATCTGTCTGCAAACAACGAACCGCTGGACGTCTGCTATTTCGCCAGCTGTCGAAGCACAGTGTGTAAGATGCCGCCGTTGCGGTAGTAGACGACTTCAACTGGGGTGTCGATGCGGCAGGTGGTGACGAAGTGAACTTCGTCGCCGTTGGCTTTGCGGGCGGTGACCTCCACGGCCTGGCGTGGCTGAAGGTTATCATCCAGGCGGATGTCGAAAACTTCAGTGCCATCCAGATCCAGGCTTTCGCGGCTTTCGCCTTCGCGGAACTGCAGCGGCAGAACTCCCATGCCTACCAGGTTGCTGCGATGGATACGTTCGAAGCTGGTGGCAATGACGGCTCGAATGCCCAGCAGGTACGTTCCCTTGGCAGCCCAGTCACGAGACGAACTGTGCCCATATTCGGCTCCGGCCAGAACGACCAGCGGAGTTCCTTCCGCCTTATATTTCATGGCTGCGTCGTAGATGGAGGTCTTTTCGCCGCTGGGGAAATGAATGTGACCACGCTGCCTTCGGAACCCGGAGCAATCAGGTTCTTCAGGCGGATGTTGGCGAAGGTTCATATCGCCGCGGTCGTTACCTCGGCGACTCCGCAGTATTGAAGTCAACGGGCTTGACACCATTTTCCTGCGGGTACTTTCCGGCAGGCGAATCGCCTTTGATGTTACCGGCCGGGCTGATGTGGTCGGTGGTTGTGGAATCTCCGACAAACACCAGACAGCGAGCACCTTCGATGGCGGTGATCGGGGCCGGTTCAGCAGGCATGTCGACAAAGAGCGGTGGTTCCTGAACGTACGTGCTGTTGGTGTCCCATTCATACAGGTCGTACATCACTGCGCTTTCAATCTTCTGCCATTCTTCGGGACCCACGGACTTACCATGCATGCTGCTCGGGCAGACCGTTGGGAGACATCGAAGCTGCGATCGTGTCGGCGACTTCCTTCTGGGTTGGCCAGATGTCTTCAGATAAACATCCTGACCGTCGCTTCCCTGGCCCAGCGGTTGAGTGGCCAGATCAATGTCGACGGTTCCGGCAATGGCATAGGCCACAACCAGCGGAGGATGGCCAGGTAGTTGTGGCTTTCACCAGCGGGTTGACTCGACCTTCGAAGTTGCGATTTCCGGACAAGACGGCAGAAACGTCAGGTCACCGGTCATCACTAACAGCCACGGGTTCGGGCAGCGGGCCGCTGTTGCCGATGCATGTTGTGCACCCATAACTTCGGTCTGAAAGCCCAGTGCATCCAGAGCTTTGTCCAGACCTGACTTTTCGTAGTATTCTGTGACGACTCGACTTCCAGGAGCCAGCTGGTTTTGACCCATGGCTTGCTGATCGGCCTTCGCGGCTCAGCGATGCGAGCGGCAGCCCCGCGGCGATCATCACGCTGGAGTTCTTTCATTGTTGGCGCTGGTGATCGCCGCGATGACCTGGCGGCGCGTCCAGCGATTCGCCCATCGAGCCACCGACTTTGACAGGAGCCGCCGCTGTCTTGCCAGACGGTGCACTGCGGTCTTTGGTCCACGAGGAAAGCATATCCTTCAGCAGGATGCGGTCCTGAGGTCGCTTGGGACCGGCCAGCGAAGGGACCACATCGCCCATGTCGGGTGCCAGCTTGCTGCTGAAACGTGGTTCCGGCGAATCGGCATTGCGGAACATACCTGCTCTTTAGCAGCCCTTCATTCGTTCAATGACTTGTTTCGGCCGACCTGTGCGTTCCAGGTATCGCAGAGTTTCGACGTCGACCGGGAAAAAAGCGCCCATCGTTGCTCCATATTCCGGTGCCATATTCGCGAGGTGACTCAGTTGGCCCAGGCTAGTGCATCCAGGCCGGGTCCATCAAATTTGAATAAAATTTGCCAACGACTTTGTGAGCTCTCAGCATCTGAGTCACGGTAAGTACCAGGTCGGTGGCAGTTGGTCTTTCTGCTTGGCTGGCTTCAGCGGTTTTGTTAAGCCCTTCCCGGGCGTCGCGCTCAGATGGCTGCCCCCAGCGCTCGCTTTCGCTTCGATGCCGCCGACACCCCAGCCCACGACGCCCAGGCCGTTGATCATGGTGGTGTGACTGTCTGGGCTGCAGCCGAATATCCGAAACCATGCCTGAAAATAGGCGATATCCTTCTTGATGCCTTCAGTCGATGATCTTGACGTCCGGTCTTTGCGGCGGATGCTCGGTCACTAGCTCTTTTCTTTGCTTCGCGGCTCCTGCCGGCTCCGACCAGATTTGGCTGGCTCACCACCGAAATGCCGTCGAATACGAGCATTCTTTGCACTGCGATAAGCTGACTTAATCCCGAAATTAACTGCGATTAAGATCCCGCCAGATACCGCCCATCAGAATAATGCGCCGCGGGGCGGCGAGGTCCACAACGGCTGGCACGCCGGTGAAGTCCTGCAGGACCACTCGACCAGGCTTTTCCACTTCCGCCGGTTTGGCGGCGTTCCAGTTGGCCAGATTGGTAACGTCGTCGGCACTGACAACAAAACCATCAACGTTACGCAGACAGGCTTCCAGAAGAACTCGGATGGAAAACGGCAGGGTCTGAATATCGCCAATGCCATCCTTCGCCAGTTTTTGCAGGCTGAAATACTTCAGAGATCCCGCGGATGTTGAAAGAGTGGATTCAGCACCAAAAGGATTGGCAGAGGTCATTGTTGTGCAGCTTTACGGGTAGAAGGAAGGGTGATGGTCCGGAGGCGACGTGGAGGGTATAGAAACCGCCGGAGACTGACAATTCGGGATCAACTTCCGCATTTTCATGTCGGAACTGGCTATTGAGCACTTGTGATGTCCGGACGGAGCCGTTGGGCGTCCCCAAGATAAACGTGTTCGATCTGGTGCGGCGTACGTTCTGTGTTGATGTGAAGCAAAACGCGGATACACATCGGCATTGACCCGGTAACGGGTATCTCTCGCGCGCAAAGCAACGGAACATGGCTCATTCCGAGCGCACGGGCAGCTTCGGCAGGAAAAGCAGAAACCAGGTCTTCGGTCGTTGTGAAAACGGCCGAGACAATATCATCGAAATCGCTGATTCCATTTCGCTTTACGATTTCCTGCAGCAGTTCCCTTGCTGCTTCACGAATCAGATCGGCGTGATCTGCGGTGACAGAGATTGCCCCACGTACTCCTCGAACAGCCATTATTTTCCAACTCCGTACAGCCATTGTGCCCTGACAAAGCGTCGACTTTAGCGAACCCACCCGCTGTCAGCAATTCGGGCAGCAACGAATGCCTTCCAACATGAAATCGTTTGCAGGAACGAGACAAACCCGGGTTTTCAGACAGGAATTTTCCCTGAACTGATGCATCTGACTCCAGGACACCCCGATTTTTGGGGAGGCCGGGAAACTGCTTGAAGTTTGATTCTGCGATTGCTACCGTTCCGGCTCGTTTTGGACCGGGGTTCCAGCCCGCTCATCGTGCGCGCGAAGCTTTGCAGGGCGATGGGTGGCAAAAGGCGTCGACGGCATGATGGCTTCGACACCCCCCGTCCGCTTGTTTCGTCCGGATCCCGCTGCATTGTGTTTTGTGGCAGATGGGGGCGTCCGGAGGTTCGAGGGTAACCCGTTTTGCCTTCATCGTTTGCTGTGGCGAATCACGGCGATCAACCTGAAGAGGTTCTAACTCAATGGCTGCTGAAACTAAGTACGTTTATGTCTTTGGTGATGGGAAAGCGGACGGAGACGCCACTCAAAAGGCACTGCTGGGCGGAAAAGGTGCGAATCTGGCCGAAATGAGCCGCATTGGTATGCCGGTTCCTGCAGGCTTCACAATCAGTACTGAAGTCTGTACGTACTTCTACGCAAACGAGCGACAATACCCACCTGAGCTCAAGAATCAGGTTGAGGCAGCCATTAAGAACGCCGAAGCTGTCATGGGTGCAAAGTTCGGCGACACAACCAATCCGCTGCTGATGAGCTGCCGATCGGGTGCTCGCGAATCTATGCCCGGCATGATGGATACCGTCCTGAACATTGGTATCAACGAGCAGGTCGTACAGGCACTGATCAAGCAGTCCGGCAACGAACACTTCGCATGGGACAGCTACCGCCGTTTGATTCAGATGTATGGCGACGTCGTCCTCGGGCTCAAGCCGGAATCAAAGAACGATCCGGACCACTTTGAAGATATCCTCGATCATGCCCGTGAACAGGCTGGCGTTGAGCACGAAAAGGACCTCAGCACAGAAACCCTGAAGGATATCGTCGTCCAGTTCAAGGCTGTCATCAAGAAGCATGCCGGAATTGACTTCCCCGAAGATCCCATGGAACAACTTTGGGGCTGTATCGGAGCCGTATTCGGCAGCTGGATGAATGACCGAGCGATGGTCTATCGTCGGCAGTACGGAATTCCTCACAGCTGGGGAACGGCTGTAAATGTTCAGGCGATGGTCTTCGGCAACCTCGGCGACGACTGCGCAACGGGCGTCGGTCTGACTCGAAACTGCTCCGTCGGTATCCCCGGATTCTGCGGTGACTACCTGATCAACGCTCAGGGCGAAGACGTTGTTGCCGGAACGCGTACCCCAAAGCGTATCGAAGAAACGCTGAAGCTGGATGCACCAGACGCTTACGCTCAGCTCGACAACATCGGGAAAGCACTGGAACAGCATTACAAAGAAGTTCAGGACATTGAGTTCACTGTTCAGCGCGGCAAGGTCTGGATGCTTCAGACTCGAAACGCCAAGCGAACCGGCTTCGCTGCCGTTCGCATTGCTGTGGACCTGGTAAACGAAGGCCTGATCGACGCGAAGACGGCCCTTCAAAAACGCCGTATTCCTGCCGACGACCTCAACCAGCTGCTTCAGCCGATTTTCAACCCCGCTGATAAGGCTCAGGCGGAAAAGGACAATCGACTGCTGGCTAAAGGCATCAACGCTGGTCCAGGTGCAGCGACCGGACAGATCGTCTTCCATGCGTCGGACGCAGAGGAAATGTACAACGCGGACAATGATGTCCAGCTGATTCTGGTGCGTAAGGAAACCAGCCCGGAAGACCTGCGAGGCATGAAGGTTGCCAAAGGTATTCTCACCGCGTTTGGTGGGGCTTCATCACACGCAGCGCTCGTCAGCCGCCAGATGGGCAAGACCTGCGTTTGCGGATGCGACAAGCTCAACATCGACTACGAAGCTGGCACAGTCACTGTCGCCGGTCAGGTCTTGAAGGGTGGTGACTGGATTTCTGTGGATGGCTTTACAGGTGAAGTCTTCGCAGGCAAGATCGAAACCAGTCCTTCAGAAGTCATGGAAGTCATGACTGGTAACATGAAGCCGGAAGAATCAGAAGTCTATCAGCGATACGCTCAGCTGATGGCCTGGGCAGATGAACACCGAACTCTGAAGGTGCGAGCCAACACGGAATCGCACGACGCAGAAATCAGTGTTCAACTGGGTGCGGAAGGCGTGGGCCTTTGCCGAACAGAGCACATGTTCTTTGATCACCTTGACGAAATGCGGGAAATGATCTTCTCCCGGACAAAGGTGGATCGTGAGAAGGCCCTGGCAAAACTGATCACCTTCCAGCGAGACGACTTCACACACTTGTTCAAAGTAATGGCTGGCAAGGCTGTTACAATTCGTCTTCTTGACCCACCGCTGCATGAATTCCTGTCTGAGCACCACATGCACGAAGATCCAACGCTGGCAGCAAAGCTGGCGAAGACTTTCGGTGTGACGGAAGAAGACGTGAAGCGACGCGTTGCGGAACTGGTTGAATCGAATCCGATGCTCGGTCACCGTGGTTGCCGGCTGGGGATCGTCTACCCGGAAATTACCGCGATGCAGGCTCGAGCGATTCTTGAAGCCGCATGTGCCTGCAAGAAAGAAGGCATCGAAGTTCTTCCGGAAATTATGATTCCACTGGCTGGCTACAAGGCAGAAGTGGATAATCAGACTGCTGTCATCAAAGAAACGGCTGCTAAGGTCTTCGCAGAACAAGGCATCACCGTTGACTACATGACCGGCACGATGATCGAAATCCCACGTGCGGCAATGACTGCAGGCGAAATTGCTGAAACGGCTGAATTCTTCAGCTTCGGTACAAACGACCTGACCCAGACCGGTCTCGGCATCAGCCGAGACGACTACAAGGGCTTCATCGGTTACTACACAGAGCATGACATCATGCCAGCCGACCCGTTCCAGACCATCGATCAGGTCGGTATCGGTCGCCTGATGAAGACCGCTGTGGCTGATGGTCGCGGAACACGCAAGGATCTGAAGATCGGCATCTGTGGTGAACACGGTGGCGATCCGAAGTCAGTCTACTTCTGCCATGAAATCGGTTTGAATTACGTCAGTTGTTCACCGCGACGAATTCCAATCGCTCGACTGGCAGCAGCACAGGCTGCAGTTGAAGCTGCTTCAACATAATGGCTTTGTTGCCATCAGACGACCAACACTGACTTTCAGTGAATCGACAGAAGCCCTGCATTGATCTCAATGCAGGGCTTCGTTCATTTAAGCACTTCCGACACTGGAATGCCTCTGACCCGGCGACTTGAATTTCCACCGAAAGAAGAGGAAGTTACCTCCGGCCGACAGATCACCCGGACAGGTTGACGCGCCCGGATGCTGTCACCGATGATTCCCTGTTCTACCATCCAGAATGGCAGGACGTTTCAGTACCGCGATTGTCCGCGTCACGTGAATTGCCTTCTCACTGTTTGTTCAACTGAAATGCGGAGTGTTCTGTATGTGGATGCGAATTCAGATTGCAGCTTTCCTTCTGTTCATTTCAGCGACCTGCTTCACGGTGCTGGCAGACGAACATCGTTTTCTGATCATTCACGCCGATGACGCTGGAATGTCACATTCCGTGAATATGGCGACGATTCAGGGACTCGAATCGGGCATTGTCACTTCTGCCAGCGTTATGGTTCCCTGTCCCTGGTTCTCTGAATTTGCTGAATACGCAAGAACACATCCTGAGTTCGACTATGGAATTCATTTGACTCTGAATTCCGAATGGAAGCACTATCGCTGGGGCCCCGTGACCCCGAAAGACAAGGTCCCGAGTCTTGTGGACAAAGACGGTTATCTCTGGGATAACGTCCCGCAGGTTGCGGCTAATGTTCGAGCGGAAGAGGTCGAAACCGAATTGCGGGCGCAGATTGATCGGGCAAGGTCATTTGGAGTCCCGATCAGTCATCTGGATACTCACATGGGCGCGCTGGTCAGCCGACCGGATTTGATTGAAGTTTACGTCCGCCTGGGCATTGAGTACGACCTGCCGGTGTTGTTCCTGCGAACGCTGGATGATGATACGGCCGGAAAGTACGAGAGCCTTCGGGAATCAAGCATATCCATGGTGAAGTTGCTGGATTCGAAGCAACTGCCCGTTCTGGACTCACTTGCTCAGTTCTACGACGGAGAGACGCATGAACAGAGGACGAACAGCTATTACAAAGCCATTCGCAACCTGAAGCCCGGCGTCAGCGAACTGATCATCCACTGTGGGTTCGACAATGAAGAACTTCGCGCGATCACGAACAGTTCAGAACGACGGGATGGTGATCGTCGAATCTTCACCTCCGAAACCACGCGTACGCTTTTAAAGGATCAGAACGTAACATTGCTCAACTGGAAACAGTTCCGCGAAAAAGTTCGCATTACGGCGAGCGACAAATAGATGAAACCCACCACAACCCTCAGTCATCCTTCGAACGACCGGCTGCTCTCCCTGGACCAGTTTCGTGGATACACGGTCGCCGGGATGTTCCTGGTGAATTTTCTGGGTGGTTTTAATGTCACGCCGGCAGTGCTGAAGCATCATCATAGTTACTGCAGCTACGCGGACACGATCATGCCTCAGTTTCTGTTCGCTGTCGGATTTGCTTTTCGGCTGACTCTTGAACGTCGTATCCAGCGAGAAGGCAAATACGCCGCTTATAAGAGGGTTATTCAGCGACTGGCCGGACTGGCGTTGTTGTCAGTGGTCATTTACGCGCCGAGCGGGATCGCCGGCAGCTGGGTTGAACTGGTAGAACTTGGTCCGGCAGCGGTTCTGGCCCGTGTCATGAAACGCGAATGGTTCCAAACGTTGATGCACATTGCCGCGACTTCGCTTTGGATCCTGCCAGTGATCCGGCTTTCGATTGGAAGCCGGATCGTATTCCTGTTGTTCTCAGCTGGCATTCATATCTGGCTATCCTGGAAATTCAACTTTGCCTGGTGCAATACATCGCCCAATGCGATTGATGGTGGTCCATTTGGTTTTCTCACGTGGTCGATTCCTGCGATCGCAGGAACAATCGCCTGCGATCTGATGACGTCGGTGAACCGCGCCCGGTCGCTCGTCGTAACGGGCCTCGGACTGATGCTGATGGGCTGGGCTCTCTCCTGTGGGACTCGCTTTTACGACGTCGTTCCTTCAGGTGATGGCCCCGGCATTCACGAAAAGATTGCAGAAGATCCGGTTGTACCAGGACCAGGAAGGACATGGCATGGCTTCTGTGAACTACCGTTTATTGAACCACCTGGATTTGAAGACAGGCAGTGGAATTACTGGATGATGAGCCAGAGAGCCGGCACTCTCACCTATTTGCTGTTCGGTGCGGGTTTTTCTCTGGTTGTCTTTGCCGTCTTCCACCAGGCGTGCGATGTCTATCGCCTTGAATTCATGCCTTTTCGAGTCCTTGGATCCAACGCTCTGGCGGGGTATGTGCTGCACTTGATGCTGATGAATGCGATGGATCCATTCATTCCGCGAGACTCGCCCTTCTGGTACGTAGCTTTGGCGCTGGGTTTGTTCTTTGCCATCATGTGGATCTTCATCGGTTATCTGGACCGCAATCGAATCCATATCAGGCTGTGACTGGTTACCAGTTGTCGATTCAGCCGCTTACATTTCTGAAAGGAATTCCTCGATGCAATTGAGCGCGAGAAAGCAATGCTTGTCGCCACTGATGTTTGTGCTGGCAACTTCGCTGACAAGCCTGATGCTTGCGGCAGACGCTCCCACACAGCCGAACATCATGATCATGCTGGTCGACGACATGGGAGTGATGGACACTTCGTTACCTTTTCTGACGGACCAGAACGGAAATGAAAAGCGGTACCCGCTTAACGACTTCTATCGCACGCCGAATATGGAGCGTCTGGCGAAGCGCGGTATTCGTTTCAATAATTTCTGTGCGATGAGTGTTTGTTCGCCAACTCGCGTTTCCATCATGACCGGCCAGAATGCTGCGCGACACCGCACAACCAACTGGATAAATCCTGACAACAACAACGGTGGACCTCAGGGACCTCCGGACTGGAACTGGCTGGGCCTGAATTCGGATTCCATCACGCTGCCACGCCTTCTGCAGGCTCAGGGCTATAGAACAATCCACGTTGGCAAAGGGCATTTTGCACCTCGGCATGCCGAGGCCGCCAATCCTCAGGCAATTGGGTTTGATGTCAATGTCGCTGGCGCTTCGTTCGGCGCTCCGGGAAGTTACTATGCAAGCGAAAACTTCGGTGGCAAAGGCAAGAGGACTCACCATGCGGTGCCGGGCCTTGAACAGTATCACGGGACAGACACGTTTCTTACAGAGGCATTGACCATCGAAGCAAAGAAAGAATTGACGGCTGCAGTTCGCGAGGAGCGACCATTCTTTCTTTACTTCGCTCAGTACGCCGTACACGCTCCGTTTAACAGTGATCCCCGATTCGCAGAGAACTATAAGAATTCAGGCAAGCCGGCAAACGCACAGGCATTTGCTACTCTGATCGAAGGAATGGACAAGTCACTGGGCGATATGCTTGACCACATTGATGAACTGGGCGTTGCCGACAACACACTCGTCATCTTTCTCGGCGACAACGGAAGCGATGCTCCGCTCGGACATCAACATGCTGTTGCCTGTGCGGCTCCACTGCGCGGAAAGAAGGGTTCTCACTACGAAGGTGGCACGCGCGTGCCTTTCATCGCAGCGTGGGCAGCACCGGACCCGAAGAGCCCGACGCAAGCCAGATTGCCCATTGCAGCAGGTGCATTGCAGCCACAGCAGGCCGCCGTTCAGGATCTGTTTCCAACAATCGCAGCGCTGACAGAAACAAGCGTGCCCGATGCCCATGTTGTTGATGGATACAGTCTGAAGACTCTTCTCACGGCCAATCCGGACAAAGAACGCAACGAAGATTTTCTAATGCACTACCCACATTCGCCCCATCGGACGGACTACTTCACCGTGTTACGGAGCGGCGACTGGAAAGTGATTTACCATTACTTCCCAACAGAAGTGTCGGGCGGAAGTCATTACCAACTCTTCAACCTTAAGTCCGATCCATTCGAACAGAATGACCTTGCTTCATCCGAGCCGACCGTGCTTAAAACCATGATGACACGCCTTTCGAAGGCGCTCGAAGACCATCATGCCGTTTATCCCGTAGACAAGGAAAACCGAGTCGCGCTCAAACCGCTGGTTCCCTGATCGGGGGCGTTCAACACTTGTCCGCTTCTGCTCTCCCATTCCCGTTCTGTTGCGCCTGAACGGCAAAATGCGGGAGAGCCTGAGCAGACATCCACTGACTAATTCCCAGCAGATTCTTCATTCGGTTCCTGTTGAGATTCGCTCGATTCAGGTGATTTATCATGACGGTGTAATTTTAGCAGCAATCGATGTGCCTCCCGAAAGCGGGGGGCATTTTCGAGTGCTTTGAGTGCAAAACGCTTTGCCTCGTCAGTGTTCGATTCTTCGTGCTGCAGGCCGAGCCGATAGTTCAGCCGAGCTCCATCGTCCGGCCTTAATTGCAAAAGACTTGTCAGCGCCATGATGGCCGAGCTGCGATCATTCAGCGCCTCAGCGCCATCTGCCATTCTGGAAACAGCAGCCGTTTGGAAGGGATCAATGGCCATCACCTGATAGCCAAGCTGAACAACCATTGAAAGAACTTCGGATTTGGATTCATCCTGCTCATGGGTCAGGGCGTTTTCATGTGAGGAAAGTGCCAGCTCCTGCAGTCTCAGCGTTGCTGCAAGATCATCGGCTGTATGATTGAGGTGTTCCTGCAGGACGGCCTGTTCATCCTGCAACCGTCCCTGCTGACGATAGAGAGCAGCGAGCTGTTTGCGCGGTCCGCTCGTACTCGAGTCGTCCGGAACCAATGTGATCAATCGAAGCAAACTTTTTTCTGCCTCCGAAACATGACCGGCCTCTGCGCTGATATCCGCTGAAATCAACACCGCCGGGTAACAGTTCGGATTCTCCTTTACGAATGATTCCAGAACCTCCGGATTCGCAAGTGCAGATTCCGGGATATCGTCCGAATCGAAGCTTACCCCCGGAGCGTAGCGTTCCGCCTCAGCGCGAAGGTAGGTGGCAAATGAAGATTCGAGACCTTCAAGTCCTCCGGTATGCCTTTCCAGTGCATCATTGATCGACAAACCGGTGTTCAGATCGTTCAGGATGGCAATCAGTGTTTTCAGCCCATGTTCATTGACGAGGTGCTCAACAACCATGGACGATTCGAAGTAGGCAAAGTTGATGTCACTTCCATCGGACGCATTCAGGAATGCGCTGCTGAGCTCACGAATCGGAGTTACCGCGTTGTCTGCATTCAGGATACGATCGCGACAGGTGGCATCCATCCGTTGTCCCCAGCGTGAATCCTTTCGGCGTTCTTCGTAGACCGAAATCCCTTCGCTCAACCATCGTGGAATGCGATTCGATGTCATCTGCAGGGTGACAACATGGCAGAACTCATGCCAGAGCACTGATTCCCAGTTCGCCGGCGAATCGCGTCGCGTTGCAGGACTATTGGCAGTGATTACTTTTCCAAAACAGACGCCCAGAAATCCCGCGACATCCGGAATACCGAAGGTACGCACAGCGAAGTCATCTTTGCGGTCGAACATCTCCAGAATAATTGGTCCCTCTGGAACAAACTCATATCGATCGACCATCGCCTGGTAGGCAGATTCGAGTAATTCGACGGCCCGCGAACCGTACACGCGTGCTTCGTGAGCATCCATACGAACTACAAAGTGTTCCGATTCCAGACTCACAAACTTCTGCATTCCGTCGCGAAGCTGAAGCAGATTGAAAATCGTCGTATTGTAGGCATCCGTTTCATATGCCTGCTCGGCCAGTTTCCACCCCTCCTCTTCCTCTCCCAGCCGGAGCAGGTCCTGAGCCAGTTGAATGCGAGAATCATTATGCCCGGGATCAATTTCCAGTGCACGGCGTTGATAAGCGGCTCCTTCCGCAAAACGATACTTCTGAGACAATTTGCGTCCGATCAAATGCAGGACCTCAGCATTGGGGCCGGAATACTTCGTGGCAGCGTCCAGGCTTTGCGTTTCTCCATCGGAATCGTACTGCAGGTGATAGATCACCGCCCTGAGTGCATGCCCTTCAGGACTGTTCGCGTTCACTGCAAAGACCTGTTCGAGTAATTCGATTGCCTCCTGATAGGCTTCAGAATCAATTCTCTGTTCGACGATTCGATGCATCGCCGGTGCAAACCGTGGATTGATTTCCAGAGTTTTTTTCAGCAGCTCGGCTGAGGCTTCCTGGCCAGATGACTTGAGGGCTTCAGAGGCTTCGAACAGAAGCTCCGGGTTTGACTCGAAAAGCTCAATTGCCGGCAGCAGGATTTCACCCGCAAACTCAAAGTCACCTTTCTGATTAGCCAGATGCCCGGCTGCGATGACACCATCCGGGCGAGTTTTAAAATTCCGGCGAGCACGATCAAAGAAGCCCTCCTGTACATCACGGGCATCAGCTCCCAGGACGAGCGCTGCCTGTCCAAGAGCCACAAGATCATCGGCATCGGTGTAACGCCACGAGGCACTGGAGACAAGTTTTTCAATATTCGTCAGTGCTTCTGCGGCCTGCTCCTTCCGACCATTCGCCATCGCTGCCTGATGTTCGAGCATTCGAAGACGAACACTCCACGAATAGCGTTCAATGCCCGCTGCGATCGTTTGCATCGCTTCTTCATATCGACCTGTGGCGAGCTCGCACTGAGTCTTCAGGACAGGCCATTCTTCTCCATAGCTGCGATCCGCAATGGCAGCAGACGTTTCTGCAAGGCACTCCTCATACTGGCCGGTACGCAGAAGCTCCTGACATTCAGAAATCGATTTCGATATCGGTGCAGATTCCGCCCGCGGTAACCCGTTCGTAATTGCGTTCAGCAGAATCGCAGCAACACCAACAGACGCCTTAACGATTGAGGAAATATTCCGTTCAGATTGCATCAATTTGTTCCGTTCCAGCGCAGGCAGATCAGATGCTGATTTCTGTCGTCAGGATAACTCCGGTCGTACGGAATGCACAGTTCAGATGAAAGGTTCCGGGAATGCAACGCCTGATCCGTAGACAAGTGAGCAGGCACACGAGAACCCATCCCGTCATCAAGACCACAGGCAGCGTAACCGATACAGACGAGACAGGCGTTGAGAAAAGGCAGCACACTTGCACGATCCAGACGAACCGCACAAAAGGTTTGAACACTGTGTTGGCGGCGATCTACGGTTGGTTGGGTCCGCATCGAACACTGCAACTGCCGGGAGCGTTGGCATGCATCAACTGACCGTTCTGGATTTGGTCCGACAGGAAAGCGAAAATATCGTTTCGCCGGCATTGACGATTCGCGAGGCAGCAGAGCGCCTGATTCAGTCGGAATGCGACTTGCTCGTCGTGAAGGACACCGACGGCAAACTTGCCGGTGTCGTCTCCGAGTCCAGCGTTGTGCGAAGCCTGCTGGCAAACAACACCGAATCAATAACTGTTCATTCGTTGATCGTTGCTCATGCGGAATCTGTACGATTAACGTCTCCGGTCGCAGAGATTTCACACCTGTTTCGAGCATCATGCAACACGGCCCTGGCTGTAGTCGGGACAGATGATCGTTTGGCCGGAATCCTTCTGCGTCGAGACGTCATGGCGGCGATGCTGGAGGCATTGGCAACGGATGGCAAGGAATCAAAGACTGGAAGCGCGGAAAGTTTCGTGAGCCAATCGAACGTCGGGGCCGCACCAGCCGCCCCCGCCGATCAACATACGAGGCAATCCGCGGCCAGCGACAATGTCGAGGATTCTATCCACCGAGTTGAGCCCGCAGACGAATCAACAAGCCAGCCAGGCAAAAGCGGACCGTATTTCCTGCGCGGCAAGGATGCGAGAAAGCGGCTGAATCAGGCGGACGATGGTTTCCGCGGATACCCGGAACAGCCCTGGTAGGCAGCTATGCCTCGTTCAGGTGTTGCGGAAATCCCCAAAGGTCCTCGACAGACAGCCACCCATTGCGCAGCAGGCTGTCACTAGCTGGCCCCCAGGACTCGACGTTTCGCAGCAACAAATTCCACATGGTGAGGAATGTGGGCAGTGATCTGCTCAAGTAGAGTTTCCAGGGTGAGAGGCCCGACTTCGGTGTGCACTCCGGTTCTTTGAAAGTCTTCAACATCGACACATCGGAGAAGTACGGTGATGTGTTTTCGTATACCTGCGATGATGGCCATTTCATCCACAACTGACCTGTTGCCATAGTGCAACCGTCGCTCAAACAAATCCGGATCTGCGCCAAACAGTGTTGGGTTTTCCTCCGCCAGAACTCGTTTCATCCGATCGGCATAGATGATTTCGAAATCGGCCAGATGACATACGACTTCGCTGACCGACCACTTGCCTTCGATGGGATGCAACTGCATCTGCTGTGGCGTCAACCCAACAATTGAATCAGCAAGAATCTCAGGCCCGGCTTCGTACTGGTTAATGAGTTCCTCGATCGTATTCATTTGCCCGTCCTAATGCTTCTTTCTCATGTTTGTGCCAATCCGGTCGAGGCCAAGGACAAGCCCCGCAGAACCAACAAACAACAACCCTGCCAGGCCAGAAGAACTGCCTGACTCGCTCGGAGCAACGTGAACGAAGACCTTGCGCTTCGTGTCGGTCTCGTCTGGTGTTGTGTCCTTCTGGAATGGCCAGAGACAGTACATGGCGCCCAGCATGAAGCCGCAGAGAATTGCCATGGTCAGTTGTTCGTGATGCGTCAGCAGCCATCGCAGCACGCGACTGAACAGAAGCAGTCCGGTCAGGCAACCAAAGCTGAAAACAATCACGGGAATGAGAGTCTGCGCGCTGATGTTGCCGTGCAGCAGTTCTTTCAGTGTTTCAACGATGTAGAAGTAACGCTGCAGAAGCACCAGAATAAATGCGCCGCTGATACCCGGGAGGATCATTGCTGTGATACCAATCATCCCGCAGAGGAACAGATACCAGGAAGTGTCCGGCGGCGAATGCATTGCATCCAGCGTCACCAGTCGAAGGGCGACGATTGTACCAAGCAGTGCTGCTCCGAGCGTTTGCATACTCCATCGATGGATATGTCGAGCGACGAGCAGCGTTGAAGCAAAAATCAGTCCCGCGAAGCATGCATACGTAAGTGATCGATGGTGGACGAGCAGGTGTTTCATCAGCGAAGCGAGGCTGCCAATGCCCGCGAGAATCCCAAAGCCGAGCGCCGCAAGGAATCTCAGATCCAGGTGCGTGGCGGCTTCGCTCCATCTTCGCTTAGTAACAGCCAGCAGCAACCTCGAATCTACTCTGCTGATTGCGCCGACAAGCCTTGGGTAAATTCCGAGAATGAGGGCGACGGTGCCGCCGGAAACACCCGGAACTATGTCAGCTGCCCCCATAAGAAACCCGCATCCGACAGTTTTCAGGTCGGCCCGAACGTTTCCGGTTCGCCCCGGATCGTCGAAGTGATCTTGCCCCGACTGAAGAGTGCCGGATGCTGGTGCAGTGGAAACTCCATTTCCTTCAGTACTCATAACGCAGTAACATTCGTGCCTTGAGGTGCTGGTGCATCACAAAAAAACCGCAGTGGTGTCACTGCGGTTGAGACTGCATGTGCCGGATTATGGTCTTCAAATGGAAGGACCAAAACCCGCGAGCGCACATCCATCAATGTTTGAGCGGGGCGAGCAGGATTGACATCGTCTTCCCGCTTTCCATCTTTGGCTGCTGCTCGACTGAGGCAATGTCTTCCAGACTCTTGATAATCTCTGTCAGCATCTCTGCACCGCGTTCATGGTGAGCGTTCTCACGCCCCTTGAACATGACATTGATTTTGACCTTGTCGCGTCGTTCCAGGAATTCGCGAGCTTTGTTTACCTTGACTTCGATATCATGCGCGCCGGTTTTCGCACGCAGTCGAAGTTGTTTCAGTTGGGTCTTGTGTTGCTTTGGGCCACCGGATTTTTTCTGACGCTCATAAAGCACCTTGCCGTAATTCATAATTCGGCAGACGGGTGGTCGAGCGTCCGGGCTGACTTCTACTAAGTCGAGCCCATCTTCCTGAGCGAGCCGCAATGCGGTTGCGGTCTCCATTTCCCCCAGCATTTCACCCTCTGCGTTCACAACCCGGATCGGCGAAATGCGAATCCGATCATTCATACGCGGAATGTTTGTCTGGGGTGCAACTGTCGGACGAGATCTTTTAATGGTTGCCTCCTGAAGGAACGGAACACGGAAACAATTTTTGGATGGTTCAAGGCTCTTGCCATCCAAACCTGCAGACCATTGAAATCGTGAAGAGATACGGCCTACTGCCTTGGTTTGTCGCAAAAATCATAGAAAAATGCCAGTCCCAATTGCTTACCGTCATCGAAATTTCAGAGCAGATACGAAATTGGCGGTCCCACCCGCCTTTGAAACGCCGTTTCTGCCTGAATTACGGGCTTTAATGCGGAGATTCAGGGCGACTGACATGCCGGAGCCGGCTCCTGACCATGGTTGATCATTGTAATTCAGGGCGTTTCGGGCAATATCCCGCCGGAGCATGACCAGGGATGACACGCAACGGTGTTCCTGGGCGTCTCCTGAGCGAGGTTCTCGCCTGAAGGTGTCATCGCCTCAGGAATTCATCACCTGTAGAATTAGGCAGAGACAGAGCATGAACAGCGGAAAGGCACTTGTCCTGACGGTGGCGGTATGGGGGACGCTGCTGCCACAATACTCTCCGGCCAAAGATCATGCCCGCCTCCCGGACATAGTCTTTTACCTGGCAGACGACCTTTCGACCGCTGACCTTCCGGTTTACGGCGGGAAGAATATTGCGACGCCGGCGATCAGCCGACTGGCCTCTGAGGGACTCACCTTCAATCGTTCGTTTGTCGCAAGTCCGGCTTGTGCCCCCAGTCGTGCGGCTCTGCTGACAGGTCTGATGCCCGCTCGTAACGGTGCCGAGGAGAATCACACGTATCCGAAACGTCAGATTCTTCGGCTCCCCAAAGTCCTCAACGAGCTCGGCTATCAGACGGCGTCGTTCGGAAAGGTAGCCCATTCCAACAGCGCTGCAGATTTTGATTTCGACGTGTACGATCTGAAGAAGGAAATTCCGGAGCTGCGCACGACGGTCAGCGACTTTCTGAAGAATCGGACCGACGTGCGACCGCTGGCATTGTTTGTGGGTGTTTCTAACCCGCACGTACCCTGGCCCGTTGATTCCACGGTCGATCCAGAGACCATGTCGATGCCGCCCCAGTTATTGGATACACCGCGAACGCGCGTCCAGCGATCCCGGTACCTGCAGGAAGTTAAAGAACTGGACGCGTTCCTGGCAGAACTGCGCGCCGTTACCGACCGTTACATGGACAAGGATCGCATCTTTGTGTTTTCCAGCGATCACGGAGCGCAATTTCCGTTTGGTAAGTGGACGCTTTATGACGAAGGCATCCACGTCCCGCTGATTATCTCTTGGCCAGGGGTTACGAAACCCGGAACGCGCACTGATGCGATGGTCAGCTGGATTGACATTCTGCCAACTCTGATTGACGTGGCTGGTGGCAAGGTGCCCGAAAATATTGACGGTCGGTCGTTCCAGGAGGTTCTGCGAGGCAAAAGCGATACGCACCGTGCCCGAATCTTTTCGACTCACAGCGGTGACCGGATGATGAATGTCTATCTCAGTCGTTCCATACGCACATCGCAATACAAGCTGATCTGGAACGTACATCCGGAATTTGCATTCACCACCCACATTGATCTGCTGCTGCGAGAAACTTCGGGCGACTACTTCCGAGAATGGACCGAAGCGGCCGGGCATGACCAGCATGCAGCAGAAATCGTTGCCCGTCACCACGGAAGACCCCAACTGGAATTCTTCGATCTGACGGAAGACCCTGAAGAGCTGAACAATCTTGCCAATGATCCCGCACTGACAAAGATTCAGCAGGACCTGTTGTCTGAATTGAACCGCTGGATAGAGTCGCAGGGTGACCGGCTGACCGTATTTCATCCGCCACTGATGCTGAACGCGCCGGAAACATGGGTACCACGAAACCAGAAATAGTCTGCCGTCCAACAGCGGTCACCAGGCCCCGCTTACCCACCACGGCATCCCCGGAAACGGACGTTCAAACCGAGCGATCAACTTCCGCGCGAATCCAGCGCCCGGTGGCAAATTAATCCCACGAAAAGTGAAAACCCTGTGACGCTTCCAGTTCCTTCCGGACGGCAGTGACATCGTCAACATTCTCCCACGGCCTACCGTGACCTGCCTGCAGATCGCTGCCATAGTGCGGGCAGATTTCCAGCAACCGCCCGGCAAGCTTGAATGTGTCTTCCGGAGTTTGCCGGAATTGACCTGAAACGCCATCGCGTCCACATTCAAGCAACTGGAAAGGATAGTCATCATTCAATTTACTGAGAGCAGTACCGATAACGACTCGTTCAAACACCGTGTCGTCCAGCGGCAGCAGATTTGAAGCGGCAACAACTTCCTCAATTCGGATTGTCGGAGCCAGCAGCAGCCGTACCACCTTAGCGATATCCAGCCCCCGTTCGCAGAAGAGCGTGAAACCTGCCTTCAGGCTCAACTCATGCATCGACGCAAGGTATTCGATATCGTCTTCAAAATGGTTTGCCTTCGCCAGTGCCCGTATCGGGACCTTCGCGAAGGCTTGCATTCCGCGACCACGTGCCACAGAAGAAGACACGCCCAGCAACGACTCCAGTTGCCGAACATGCTCCTGAAAGCTGGTGGTCTTTGACTCTCGTTTAAAGCGGTCGATGGTGTCCTTGACAAATTGAGCGCGAGGCCTGATTTCGTTTTCTTCCGCTTCGCGTTTATCTGCGATGGCCTTTAGAAGTGCAGGATCTGCTTCCGCCCCTCGGCGAAGGAGATTTTCGACAAGCTCGAAGTTTTTCTGACGGCTCGCAAGTTCCACCGGCGTACAGTCGTAGTCCCCCGTCCCTCGTTTGGACGGGTCTGCACCGTGCAAAAAACAAAACGCGATGTGCCTTCCGTTCTCGATGGCCCAAAGCAAAGGAGTCATTCCGGACACCGGACAAACATCGTTGATTGATACGGTCTTCAAAATGCTGATCAAGCCGCGTTGATCCGGTAGGCCCGGGCCAGTCATATGCGGCGCGGTTAACTCCTTCAGCAGATCCGTTACCGTAAAAGACGTGCCGTTTGCCGGTCGCGGAGCAACAAAGGCGTACCTGGCCCTCCCGTCAATGCCCAGCTCAGTCATCACGCCGCAATGCGGGCACCTGGTGCTCTGGCTGGACGCGGTAAATGAACCACGGCAGGCGGGGCAGGTTTGAGGGATTTTTTCTGACACGTCTGATAGCTTCCTGCCGAAGGTCCATGATCAGTGGTTTGTGCTCCATGCCCCGGATTTGCGACCTCTGGCAAACCACCATGTGTATTGCAATTGATTCCGGAGCCACGCTCTTCGAGGGCCGCTCAGTTCACCCGTCGCTCTGTTCACCCGTTGCTCTGTCGCCGTGCGATTCTAGCGAGAGGATCCCGGGGTGCCATGAGGTGAGCTGTGATTCGCGCCGCACTTTCCAAATTGCGTTTGGCTTTTCGAAAGAAGCCAGCGGCCAGGGATGGGTAGCGAGCAACTTCGTCTCCTCCACGTCAGCACAGCAAGCCATCGCCGCCGGGTCGCCAGATTCTTCCCCCGGGGTCACTGATTTCATAAACGGCAATGCCATGTTTTTCAGCGATTGACATCACCGCATTGTACGCGGATTTTGCCTTTGACCACGCGAAACAGGCGAAGATACTCGTACGGTTTATTTCATAGTCCGTGAGATGGGGATCATCGTCTCGGTCAGCACTGCAGTAAGGTCCATCCATGGCAGGAAATACCCGGAGCATTTCTTCAAGCCACGATCGCAGCCCGGGTGTTGAGAATTCAGTGCGAGTTGGATCGAAGACTTCGGTTTGATCATTTTGCAAATCACACCACGCCAGAAACTCCTCGCGATCCATTGGCGCGGCGGATGGATCAAACACCATGAGATCGTAACTCAATATCGCGGCCTCCCATCGATTCAGTCTCGAAAAAACAGCCACCCCCGGCCGCTTCCTGATTCTCTTCTTTCAGGAAACGCTGCCTAACCAAAATCCAGTGCATGGTGTAGTTATTCACCATAAAGGATTTCCCGATTTTCCTATGCCTCCCGGGGACTGATCCAGCCCCAGGGAATGCGTTTCCCTTCTGTGTTGAGTTTACGGCACAGCTCGCTCTGCGGGAATTCCCGATTCCAAATCTCCTGGAACTCAATCGGTCCGGTAATCCGGCCGAGTTCACGGTCTCTTTGGCTCAACCGGGCAATCAGAGATCTGCGAATCTGGCCTGCTTCACTGTCGTATTCGTCGAGCGTCTTCCTGCGAGACGTCCAATCGTCTCGATGCAGGCTGATTTCTCGGCAGACTTCCTCATTCCATGGCTTACACTCCACAGCACTGATGGCCGCTTCGCGCAACCATGCGGTAAAAGAAGGTGCCCATTCCTTTGGTTCAGGTTCTGTCTCAACGTAGAGCCAAACAGGGGGATCATCTCCTGCATGGGGATCAACAAAGAGGAATTCGTAACCCTGATGCTGGAGGTACGGAATCATGTGTTCCGGCAATCGCCAGGGAGAATCTTTTGCAGCGGTCAATTCAACGGCAACTTCGCGGGCCCCTTCAAAAGCGTCCGCTCCAAAGAGATCGCCATCCATCAGCCTCCCGCATGCGTGCCCGATCTGTCGCAGGCATTCGGCCATCGATATCGGAAGGGAAATCGACAGTTGTTGCTCGAGTTGCCTGAGTTCTGCATCCGTACATCCACGAATGGTCTCGTCCGTTGCAATCTCTGCATCGATCATGAAGCGGCAAAGTTCAGACATGAAAGCGGCGTACATTTTTGCGGCGGCTTCGTGAAACATAACGGCCATCCATCATCGCCCGCTGGCCGTCTGAATATTGTGTGTGGGCCGGACAAGTCTGGCAAAACGGAGTAAGTGGCAGGGTTGCCTTGTCGTCCCGGGAACGCAATTCCATTCCTTATTCGGCGAATGGGTAGACTGCGGTCCTGCCAGGTACAGATCCTGCCAGACTCCAGATCGCATTCGTCGATCAACGAAAACAGAATATGATTTCTGATTTCGGCCGCAAAGGTAAGCATTGCCGGATAAGCGGGCTGATAGGCTCGAATCGTCCACACACCGGAGACGAATTTCAGATTGCCCGGGCCGTCCGGGGCAAATGGAAATCAAGTTCAATTCCAGAACACGGTACCAGGTTCTTTGGTCCTTGCAGAAGTCGCTGCCGGGTTCGACTCGTCCTGCTGGCGTTGTGACGGCTGCCTCGTTACGCTTTCTGGCCTCACCTGAAACTGCTGGGGCAGACGATGCCTCCGTGATTTAAAATCTTAGACGTCGGCCGCCCGGCCCCGGATTGGGATGCGATCTATGACCTTTTCATCTTCAGATTCCAACTCATCTGCAGATACCACTCGCCGTCAGTTTGTTGGAAACGCTGTCGCTGGCATCGCAGCGACGTCGGCCCTGAATGCCGGGCTGTTCGCGGCAGAACCTGGTCAGGCAGAAAAGAAACAGGTGACCGTCGGCATCATGGGCGTGAGTCGCGGTTCGGCACTGGCGCGAGTGTTTGCGAAACTGGAGGGGGTGAAAGTTCGTTATCTTTGCGATACCGACAGCATCCGGTTGAAGTCGGCACACGAATCGTTTGCGAAAACTGTTGACTACGATGTCCGCACGACAGGAGATTTCCGCCACATTCTGGACGACAAGAACGTGGACGCTCTGATTGTTGCCGCGCCCAATCACTGGCATGCTCCGGCTGGCATCATGGCGTGTGCGGCCGGCAAGCATGCCTACGTGGAAAAGCCCTGCTGTCATAATCCGGCGGAGGGTGAGATGCTGATTGCGGCCGCTCGAAAACATAAACGCTGTGTGCAGATGGGAAATCAACGCCGAAGCGGAGCGAAAATTGTGGAAGCGATTTCTCTGCTGCACGAAGGGCGTATTGGTCGGGTTTATTACAGCCGTAGCTGGTATGCAAATCTTCGAGGGCCGATGGGGACTGGCATGCCTGAAGCCGTGCCGGACCACATTGACTATGAATTATGGCAGGGGCCGGCGCCGCGAACTCCTTATCAGTCCAACATTGTGCATTACAACTGGCACTGGCGCTGGCACTTTGGGAATGGCGAACTGGGAAACAACGGAATTCATTCACTGGATCTGAGCCGCTGGGGGCTGGACGCGGATTACCCGGAACGAGTGACATCTTCGGGCGGACGCTATCGATTTGAGGACGATCAGCAGACTGCCGATACGCATCTGGTTTCTTTTGAGTTCCCAGGGAAAAAGCAGATTATCTGGGAAGGCCTGAGCTGTAACCGGGATGGTTTTTATGGAGACAGTTTCGGCGTGTCATTCCATGGAGAAAAAGGCAGCCTGCGAATGAACAGCTGGGGCTATACCCTGTACGACGAAAAGACGAAGGAGATTCAGAAGGTGGATGGTCAGGACGGCCTGGAAGCTCACGCCTCCAATTTTATCGAAGCGATCCGTGCTGATGATCCAACCATGCTGAATTCAGAAATCGAAGAGGGCTACAAATCGACATTGCTCTGCCATCTTGGAAACATCGCCCATCGCACGGGTGATACCATCAACGTCGATCCATCGAACGGACACGTGATTGCCAACCCGGAAGCAGACAAATTGTGGGCTCGAACCTATGAGCCCGGCTGGGAACCCAAGTTCTAGTGCCTCATTGATTCCCGGACGTCGCATTCAGTCACTGCGCTAAACTGCAGATTCGCAGTGGCATGGCGTTCCATTCAACTGGGCACAACAGGTAAGCACTGGAGGTTTGCGCCCCGTGAAACGCTGTTTGATGCTTCAAGGCACACAAATCAGAGAAATTCAACTTCAGGAGAAACTGGCAAATGGCACTAGTGGAAGTCGTTCCCGGCAAGACTCGAATTGGCTGGATTGGCACGGGGGTGATGGGAGCCAGCATGTGCGGCCACCTGATGAAGGCCGGATTTCATGCGACCGTCTATTCACGTACAAAATCGAAGGCCGATTCTCTGCTCAGCAATGGAGCAGAATGGGCTGACAGTCCCAAATCAGTCGCTGAGAATTCTGACATCGTGTTTGCGATCGTGGGTTTTCCGTCGGATGTTCGCGAGGTCTTTCTGGGTGAAAACGGAGCTCTGAACGGGGCGTCTGCCGGCAACGTCCTGGTTGACATGACGACAAGTCAGCCGTCTCTGGCGATGGAAATCAGCGAAGTCGCTTTGGCGAAGGGTGTCCACAGCATTGATGCCCCCGTTTCCGGGGGTGATATCGGAGCAAGAAATGCCGCGTTGTCGATCATGATTGGCGGCGACGAAGGCGTTGTGAATTCGCTTCAGCCTCTTTGGCAGGCGATGGGCAAAACAATTGTCTATCAGGGGCCGGCGGGTGCCGGCCAGCATACAAAAATGGTGAATCAGATATTGATTGCCACGGGAATGATCGGTGTGTGCGAAGCCCTGTTGTACGGATATCGGGCCGGGCTTGATCTTCCGACAGTTTTGAAATCCGTTTCAAGCGGTGCTGCCGGAAGCTGGTCCCTTTCAAATCTGGGACCGCGAATCATCGATAACAATTTCGATCCGGGGTTCTTTGTTGAACATTTCATCAAAGATATGGGAATCGCACTCGAAGAATCAAAGCGAATGGGACTGTCGATGCCCGGCCTCGCGCTTGGGCAGCAGCTCTACCATGCCGTGATGGCTCAGGGTTTTGGCCGTAACGGGACGCATGCACTGCAACTGGCATTAGCCAGTCTGTCTGGTATCGACTGGAAGAATCGAGGCTGATTCGGTTTGCCGGATGTGGATTCGTGCGTAAGCTTCCCACTTCAGGGCATCGGGGCTTCAGGTCAACCGGCCTCACGACGTTTAAACTTCAGCAACTGAGAAGATGGAATCATGGCTCGTAAAGGGGAACAGTTTTCGGGACTAACGGTGGCACTTGTGACACCGATGAACAGCGATGGTACCGTCAACGAAAGCATGCTGCGGGATCTGGTTGACTTTCAGATCGAATCTGGCACAGATTGCGTCAGCCCTGTGGGTACAACCGGCGAGAGCCCCACGCTTTCGCACGAAGAACACGAGCGAGTGATCAGTATCGTATGTGAGCAGGCAGCGGGTCGCATCAAAGTGATGGCAGGGACAGGGTCGAACAGTACGGCGGAGGCTATCCGACTTACAAAGTTCGCGTGGTCTGCAGGAGCCACAGCCGCACTAATGGTTGCCCCTTACTACAACAAGCCAACGCAGGAAGGTTTTTTCCTGCACTACAAAGCGGTTGCCGATGCTGTTGATATCCCGATTGTGCTCTACAACATTCCGGGGCGTACGGCAAAGAACATGGAGCCTGAGACGATCTGCCGTATTTCCGAAGCGTGCCCGAACGTCGTAGCGATCAAAGAATCGACGGGCATGATGGATCAGGCATCACAAATCCTGTCTGCCTCAGACTTGACGGTCCTTTCGGGGGACGACAGTCTCACACTTCCACTGATGTCTCTGGGAGGAAGTGGTGTTGTCTCCGTTGTCGGGAACATCGTGCCAAAAGACGTCAAGCAACTGATCGCGGCCTTCATGTCCGGCGATATCGCGGGTGCTCAGACGATTCATCACAAATTGTTCCCGCTGTGTCGGGACATGCTGTCGCTGTCAACAAATCCAATTCCTGTGAAGGCGGCAATGGGAATTCTGGGCCGCGATTGTGGAAGTGTGCGATTGCCGATGACGCCACTCTCCGAAGATCAGATCACGACTCTGAAGGCGACGCTAACAAGATACGGTCTGCCTTGTTAATCGTCCCGCCCGCATTCACCGGGAGCGGTATCACCTGTCGATACCGCTCTTCCGTTGCGTGAATCCGGGGTGGTGGATCGTTCAGTGAGCTCCCTTTTTCCGCCTGGCAGAACAGGCTCAATCGCCCCGCTCACGATTGCTTCATCGCGGGCGTCGTGCGCTTCGTCGCGGGCAGTGTGCGTGAAACGCCTTCTTCAGGGCCTGTTTTGCGAGGTTTTTGGCGAACATTCGGCCGGAAAGTGGCGTTTTACGTCATATCAGTCCCTGTTTTACTGCGAATTTCAGTTCGAACTGTTCGCCGGTGGCATCAGAATAGCGCAAGTATTTGCAGGGAAATGGCCTGCGAATTGCGAGTGCCGCCTTAATTCGTTGCCTTGATTGTGAGTGCGAGCTAAGATTTGATGCGGAACAGTGCACGATTTGACGATTTTTCCGCAGGAAGCATGCAGGACTCTTTGCGAGCGGAGCGAACCCTTGAGCGCAATTCACGCGAGCCGACACGATAGTGAGCCCACGCCGGAATTACTCGATGGTGATTCATCCGTCTGGTCCGTCTTTTACGACATGCCCGCCTGGGGAATCAGCCTGCTGGTGCACGTTGCCATATTTGTGGTGCTCGCCAGTCTGACATTTGTCACGGACTTTGTACCGGAGTTTGAGCTCACATCGGAAATTGCACCGGAAGAAATCCGTCCGGAAGAGTACGTCCTGAATCAGGAAGCGGACGTCATCGGCAGCGAGAGCGACATGAATATCGTCGGCCCGTCAATGGCCGCTGCCCAGCATGTGGGCATGGAAAGTCACCGGGAAGAAATCGAGCGGTTGGAAGAAGAGCTGATCAACCCAGCCATCGCTGAACCACCATCGCTGCCAACGCCCAATGAATCTGAAGCGGTCGAAATGATCGAATTGACCGGCACTACCGAATTTGCGGGAGGGACGGAGGGCGCCGTTGACCGCATCACTCAGGAAATCGCTGCCTCACTGCGCCAGCGCAAGACTCTGGTGGTTTGGTTACTGGACGAGTCTGGCTCGCTGAATGATCGGCGAGAGCAAATTGCAAATCGATTCGAGAACATCTACAAGCAACTGGGGCTCATGGATGTTGATACGAAGGAAGCTCTGAAGACCGGCATCATTGGCTACGGTCAAAACGTTCATGTGCTTCAGAAAGAACCGTCGTCCGATCTGCCGACGCTGGTCTCCGCTGTTCGCGGAATTACCGAAGACAAGTCCGGTGAGGAGAAAGTTTTCACCGCGATCGCGGAAGCTTTGAAAGTCTATCTGCCTGAAAAACGCAGGATGCGAGCGAATATGATGCTGATCCTGGTCACGGACGAACGTGGCGACGATTACCATCTGCTTGAAGATGTCGTCAACAGGTGTGCCCGCGAAGATGTTAAGGCCTATTGCATCGGAAACACTTCACTGTTCGGTCGTGAAAAAGGATTTGTACACGCCAAATGGGAGGTCGACGGGCAGGCGTTTGAAGACGATATCGAAGTCGATCAGGGTCCGGAAACTGCCGCTGCGGAGGGCTTGCAGATTCCTTTCTGGACCGCCAGTGCTCGAGGTCTTGATCGCATGTCGTCTGGATACGGACCGTATACGCTGTCGCGGTTGTGTGCGGAAACCGGCGGAATCTTCTTTATTGCCGACCAGGCGAGGGGAATCACATTCGATCCGGGTGTGATGAGACAGTATTCGCCTGATTATCGCCCACTGAAAGACTACCAAAAACAACTGGCAGTCAATATGGCCAAGGCGGCGTTGGTGAATGCAGCGCAATTGGCCATCAATGAAAAAATTCCCGTGCCCCAGTTGCGATTTCAGGCCAACAACGACAATGTCCTTCGAGAACAAATCACGGAGGCCCAAAAACCTGGCAGTACTGGATTACTTTCTTCAGCGGGTGCAGACCGCTTTGGAACAGGGTGAAAAGCATCGCGATAAACTGGATTCTGATCGATGGCGTGCCAGTTACGACCTTGCAATGGGACGCGCTCTTGCCATGCGAGTTCGGGCATATGGCTACAACGCAGTGCTCGCGGAAATGAAGGCCAGTCCACGGAAGTTTGAGAAGTCCGGCAGCAACCAATGGCGTTTGGAGCCAAGCAGTGAGATTACTGCCGGAGCGACAGTGAAACGTATGCATGACAAGGCTGTCGAATACCTCACACGGGTGATCAATGAGCACCCGGACACCCCCTGGGCCTATCTGGCGAAAGTCGAACTGGACGATCCGCTTGGGTGGGAATGGCATGAAGCTACAATGCAGATTGCTGGTGGCGGAATGCAGAATGGAAATCGCCCCGAGTTTGCCCCCGAGGAAGAGCGACGGCGACAGCAGGAACGGCAGCGGCAACAGTTGAAGGACAAGAGCCGCCCAAAGCTTTAGTCCAACAGAACTGAACACGTTGGCGAAGTTTGGTTGACGGCCATGTTGCTTCCCCAGCGTCTGAGTTGGCGACCCTCTTCAGATGCCTGTCACGGGACCTTGGCTGAAACAGACAAAGTCTCTGACTCCGTGATGTGAAATGACAGCACGTGCAGGAGGCAGATGTCCCCGGGATACATCGGGCGACTGACTCAATCTTTGCACACAGAATGCGACACAGGACCAGCCATGCCTCGACGGAGTTTGAATCCCGTTGCGGTCAAAACGCCATAGTCCGTTGCTGATTTGCAACGTCATTGGTGTCAAATGATGCCTGCTCGCCTCAACCCTCCTGTCGCCTCGCGGCAACACCAGAGAATTACATTTTTCCGCAAGCGGTTTCCCTGTAAAGACTTGCGGCAACGGTTTGGGATTCGGCGTCAAATCGTCTTAACAGTGGTTCAGGGTTTGCAAAGTCCTGGCATACCCCTCGTTTGCAACGATGCATCGAGAAAACCCTTTGCCTAGGATCAGGATTAGATGAGTTCCCGAAAGCGACAGTGTTTAAATGTTCGAGTTCAGGATGATGCAGCGATCGTTTCGCTCGAAGACATGGAAATTTGGGACGGGGCCGATCTGGCCTTGCTGCGTGAATCGCTCACAAACCTAATCGAAAAGGATGGCTTCAGATCAATTGGAGTTGATCTCACCTGCGTGAAATACATTCCCAGTGGATTCTTTGGGATGCTCTTTGAGTGGTATGACGCAGGTCTGCAGATTCGGTTGTTCTATCCTCAGGAGAACGTAGCCCAGATGCTCTGGTTCCGTATGTTCTTCGCCGCAGAGCAGGACGGTGTTTACAAGCTGTGCGACGACGCCGTTCGCAATAATTCACCCGGGCAACAGGTGGAATACCACAAGCGCGTTTTCATGACAGAAGACGACATTGAGACAGAAGACGAAGTTTCGGATCTGATCAAGTCAGTTCGATTTGGTGTACGAGCTCACGAACGAATTCGGTAGAAAAACCGTCAGCCATACTTCGAAGCTGCCCCGGGATGCCAGCGAAACGTCTGAGTTTCGTTAACAATCCGGGGCCGTTTTCGTTTCGACTGTAAACCGGGAAGATGGCGGGCATCCTGCAAATTTCAAAGGCCGGCACCACCGCATTACACAGTCGGAAGCAGCGTACCCGTGCCCTGTTCGCCGACTTTCGCATCCGAGGCTGCTTCCAGTTGCTCGTTCTGAATGCGGGCCTTACGAGTCAGGCGGTAGAAGGAAATACCGAATCCAGCAAAAACGGTCGCAGGCATCGCCAGCATGAAAAGAATGCTGTACATGTAGGCCTGAGGCAACCGTGAGTCCGATTCGTTCGCAGCTTTGCACGATGGGCAGGCGTTTGCCGAGGAAGTTGCGAATGGCAAACCGCCCATCGCAACGAAAAATGCCATCGCCAGAACAGTCGTCTTAACAAAGCGAACCATCGCTCGAATTCCCGGTTCAATTCCAGCGGTAAAGCATCCAGTAGATGACAACGCCGGTGACAGAGACGAATAACCAAATTGGGAACGTGATTGTTGCAAGTTTACGATGTTTATCCCATCGTCCTGCGAACGCATGCTGAAAAACACGAATTGCAAGAATCGGCACGAAGACTGCGAGAATCACGTGCGGAATCAGAATCGAACGGTAGACCACGCGAGCCATCTCAGAGCCCACGAATTGACGACCGTAGGTTTCCGTATATTTGCCCAGAGCGTAGTGATATGTCAGGTAAAAACCCAGAAAAGCGACTGAAAGGACAAACGCGCTGATCATCAGATTGCGGTGCAAAGTCTGGTTTTTTCTCTTGATGCTCACGAAACCACTGAGCAAAAGTACCGTACTAGCGAGGTTCAGACCCGCGTTGATGTCGGGCAGAGCGGCTGCCCATGCCGGCATGAGACGAGTGATGCGGTCGTTATTGGATTCGACAGACTTTGTGGGAGGCCCCCCGTCGTCCGTCGGTTCAGGATCCGTTTGATTGAAACTGTGTTCATTGGTCGCGGACGTGTCAGGATTTGAATCTGATGACAGTACCGCATCCTGAGCAGGATCCTGAAGCCACACGGCAGTCAGGATAGCGTCCCGCGGAACGTCCCAATCCCTGCGGGAAGAACGAAGCAGAGAGGTTTGCCCTTCCGGGGTCTCGTCGCTCTCTTTTTGCTCCGATGCCTCGACAGCGTTCGCGTCCTCTTCTGCTGGTGTTTCCGCAACCGAATCTGTTGCCGATTCCGGATTTGAGTCGGCCTTTCGAATTTCCAGATTGATGGGAGCCTGAGGGGAACCAATCGTGATACCAGAAATGGAAGAAGGTTCCGGAAATGGTTTCTTTCCTTCCAGAATGCGGCGCAGCTGAACCATGTCCTCTTCGCGAGTTGCCAGAAATGTGGCCACGGGAATGCAATCTTCGTTGACCAGAACAACACGATTACTGTGTGCCACTTCGAATCCGGGCTTCAGGTTTTCTCCGACACTGGGAATCACAACCTGTCCGAAGCCCCCAACAACGACGTCCATGATGGCTTCCTGCTCGCCCGTCACAAACTTCCATCGTTCGTGATCCGCCGAAGATCTCTGAGTATTTTTGCAGGACTTCGACAGTATCGAACTTGGGATCCACTGTGAAAGTCACGAAACGACGTCTGTATTCACCTTCGAAACTTTTTTCTGCAGCTCCATGACGTGCCGGGAGATGACAGGGCAGGTTGTGATGCAGCGTGTGAAGACAAAGCTGGCGACCCAGGGCTTTCCCCGGAGATCATCACGACTGAGTTTCCCCCCCATACATTCGTCGAAGCTGAAGTCTGGAAGCTCTCGCGTTGGAAATCCGATGCGAATGGAGTCTTCTGATGGAGACAAGACGACCGCAGCAGGTGAAAGGTCCTCTTCCGTCGGCATAACCGCGTCTGAATCAGATCTCTGGTCGTTCGCCGCTCCAACGGCCTTCTGTGGTCCATCAGATGGAGGGGCATCGGACTGCGCAGTCGAACGATCAATAGGAGCGGGTTTCAACAGACTGTGAATACCGAATGCGACCACCACTGCCCAGAGGGCCAGCCCGACAATAAATGTTCCCCGCGACATTCCACGGCGACTGGATTGCTCGATATCTGTTTGCACCCGGACAACTCCATTGAATGACCTGCTGTATCCCACAGGCGAGGTTCGATGACCATGCAAGTTTCGCGTCGAAGTATGATATCGCGTTGCGACACTCCTTGTTGCGGTTATCGTCGGGTTTCCTCGATCGCGAAACGTGCGTCTCGGCATCGAGAACACGTTTTCGGTCTGCCGTACGACGCTTCTGCGTGGTGAGAGAGGGGCGAAGACGACCCAAACCTCGTTCCACGCGAGTCGGGAATCCGCAGACGAAATTGGTGTGCTTACTAGTCAGGGACCTGGAGGAATCAACCGGACGCTTCGCAGATCGAGTAATGCTGAAATCGGTTTCTCGGGACAAGTCACGATGATCTGACGTCGACCACCATGAAGATCCAGTACTCCCACGGTCCACGAGCGGTACTCATCCCACGTCCCTGTACCGGGGATACGTGCTGACAGAAGCCTGGTCCCAGTGGAAAACTTGATCACGCCACCTGCCGTACCGTTGTCACACGCATAATCGACTTCCACTGTCCACTGACCGGATTTCGGAACATCGATTGTCCACACGGCATAGTCGTCGGTCGATGACCACCAGCCCAGGTTGCCGTATTTCTGTTCGAACACAAGGTTCGGCCCATGGATCTCCGCAGCGCTGGCGGGCAGAGTGATGCTGCCGTCAGCGTTGGGAGCAATGACTCGCGGTTCGTTGCCATCGAAGCGTTTCAATGTGGTACCGGAGGACTGCACGAATGCGATGACTTGTGCCAGGTCTTCGGCAGAGAGATCCTTTTCGAGTCCTTCCGGCATCAGCGATCTGTTACTGCAGATGAGTTCTTCCAGATCCGTGCGAGCCACGATCTGCTCTTTCCCGTCTGTACCCAGCAGAGTCACGCTGTTACCGGTTTCGTTCAGGAGCATACCACTGAATGTGCGTCCGTCCTGTGTGACCGCGGTGTAGCTGAGAAATTTGGCTTCGACCGCCTTATTGGGATCAAGGATGGCCGTCAGCAGGGCATCGGTAGAACGATCCTTCAACGCAGCCAAATCGGCTCCAATCTGCTTTCCAACATCGCCGATCCTGTGACACGCCGCACAACGCTTTTCAAAGACGGCCTGGCCTGCAGCCGCCTGAGATTTGAGATCTGAGATTTCCCACCTGAGATTTGAAATTTGTGATCGCAAGTCTTCGACCACTGAGCTGCGAGCCGTCGTCGAGGGCTGCCCCAGCACATTCGCCGCCTTGACACGAATATGATCGTCACGATGCGTCAGCAGTCGCTCTCGCACGACGGCGTCCAGATCCGACGGCGTGATCTGTTGTTGTTCCACCGCGCCAAGCAGCTGAAGCGTTTGCTCTCCATTCTCCAGCATAGCACTCACGACTCGGTTGCGAATCACAGGAGTCAGTTGTTTCCAGATCCTCAGCAGATGCTGTCGTCCAGTCGTCGATCCGGCGATTACGGACACGGCTGCCGCCTGAACTATGTTTGGCATGGTGGGCCGCAGCAGTTCCATCAGTTTCTCCAGCAACTCGTCCTCCGCGCCGCCGGAAGATGCGAGAAACTGAAGCGCAGCCGCTCGCACAGCGGGATCCTTGTCCTCGGAGAAAGCCACCTTCGTTGCTCGCTCACGCACACCCGGAACAGACAGTTTCAGACGTGCCGGGACATTGGTTCCCAGTGATCGACTGGCCGCCGACCATGAATCGGCAGCTGCAGTCCAAGACGCAGCAGAAGATGTTTCTGAAAGCTTTTGCAGCAACAGAGTAATGATGTCACCCGCCACGTCCGGCTTCTTCATAGACACCGCCTGTGATGCCAGTTGCCAAAGCAGGTGATCAGCCGAATGGCTTTCCTGCTGTGCCATCACGCCTTCAACCACCTGTCGGATATTTTGTGGAGACAGCGATGTTCGAATCGCATCTGACTCATCCTTCGGGATCTCAGAACGAAGCATAAGTTTCACCAGAAACTGCGCCGCAGCGGGATGCGGAGATGCTCCAAGCGACAAAGCCAGTTGTTGCCGGACGGAGGCCGACGGATCTTGTGTCAGCTTTTCGAACGTTGGAGGAATGTTTCGTTGTGGATCACCAATCCACGGTTCAAGTAATTCCACCGCCGCTCGCCGAACTTCCGGCTGTTCATCCAGCAGCGCATTGGCGAACAACGACGCGTTAAAGTCCGGACGATCTCCCACCTGCGACAACGTCCACATCGCCTGAACTCGCACTGCCGGATTCTTATGCATCATCATCGTCTCAATCAGCTGATCTACCGCAAAGTCTTCTCGACGATGATGCAACAGCAATCGTTGAGCTGTGTCTCGCCACCAGCCGTTTGCACTGGCAAGACGTTCGGCGAGAGTTTCCGGTGGTACGGCCGAGGCGGGTTTCTGGTACCAGTCGTGTTGCCTGCCTGCCGCCGGGGTGTTCTGCCGTTCATTGCTCACGACCCGATAGATCCGGCCCATGGCGTTGCCAGCGTACAGGTCCAGCTTGCGCTGGTATTCGGCGGGAATCCATTGCGGATGTTCGATGACCTGGCGGTACATGTCGGCGATGTAGAGGGCTCCGTCCGGGCCGGTGCGAACCATCACCGGGCGACTCCAGTTGTCGGCGCTCGCCAGAAATTCCGACTGCTGTTCGTCTTCCGCTCGACGCCCTTTAAATGTGACTCCGTCGCGTTCGAGCACCAGACGCGACACCAGATTATGAACGGGTTCGCAGGTGAAGGCATTGCCGTAGAATTCTTCTCCCAGCAGGTGGTCCCGGTAAATTGACGTACTGCACGCAGAGGTAAAACGATTGGCAGCATGGAAGTCGTTAAACCGAGAGAGCGTTGCACTGCTGGGAAACACCGGAGCCGCACCGGGGATTTCGGCGACCTGAGCCTTCGTTTCCAAACCCGTTGCGAACGGGTTGCGTTTGAGGTAACGTTCTTCGAGCACATAATGCCAGATCGGATTGCTGTTATTATTGCCAAACCAGTTGCCAAAGTCGTCGCGTTCACGACCGAACTGGGTCTGTCCGCTCAGCGTTTCGACAGCTCCACTGTCGGGATGAATGCGGATGTCGCGGCCGCGGATGCTGATCTGCCGAACGGGAAGTTCGGATGCCCGGTTGTCGACCGTGTGGACTGCTCGAACATCTCCGCCGCTGTCGCCATTGGCCAGGTACAGCCAGCCGTCCAGCCCCCAACGCATTCCGTTGACGCGATGCTGCTGATTGCCTTCCACAAATCCGGTGTAAAGAACTGTCCGGGTGTCCGCGACGAAATCGCCGTCTGTGTCTTCGGCATAGATGATGTCGGGAGCACACGTAATCAGCCAGCCGCTTCTCCAGGGATGAAGACCACTGGGAAAGCTCAGCCCGTCAAGAAACGTTGTCGCCTTGTCGTAACGCCCGTCATGGTCGATGTCTTCAAGGACACGAACGCGCCCGGTGTTTTCCTCGTTGGAAGGATACCCGCCCATTTCAACGACCCACAGACGACCATTGACGTCCCAATCGAAGGCGACCGGATCGGCGATCAGCGGTTCGGCAGCAACAAGTTCTACTTTCAGGCCGGGGCGGATGGTGATGGCAGCGAGACTTTCCTCAGGCGATTTCGGTGCAGGAAAGTCGGCTCGCAGTTGTTCCGAATAGAATTCGTGAGGCAACAGCTTTTGAACCGTGTCGCAGATCACGTCCTCGGCTTCGGGAGCCAGTCGAGTCGGACGGCGATAATACCTCATCGAAGAATCCGCTTCGTAACCACCTTCGCGCAGAATGCGTTTGCTCGCGATGTAACACGGTACGTCGTTGCTGTAGGCGTTGATCCACAATCGATCGCCATCGAACATGTCGTTCATGCGGATCGAATAATCAACAACGACTTCACCACCCAGAAACACCATCGCCAGGTCATTGCCGAAGCACCACGTTTGCACGGGGTAGTCGGGCACGGTGGTTGGGATGCTTTCGCCGTCGTCCAGCATCTTCAGAAAGTAGCGGGCGCGTGAACCTTCGACGCCGGGATCTTCCTTCAGTGCTTCGAGGTCTTCCCGGGACGGTACCGGCCCGAGCGGCAGATCAACCTTCAGCATGTTGCAGCTGATGGTTGGGTCGATGCGGGAAAGTTCACGGCTCAGCAAGCGTTTCACTTCATCCGCCACCGTGCGACCGTGCTGCTGAGCCTGTTCGTGAGTGCCCCGGGGAGACGGGTTCGCATCGGCTCCGCAGCCAATGGCGATCAGAGCGACTGCGTTTTCGTTTCCGGACTCATGCAGGTCGGCTTCGATCATGTCTGCGGCGAATCCGGGCCAGTCCCCACTGATCTGGTTGAACGAACCGGTCTCGGTCGTTGCGTGACACGCATAATTCGCGAGTACCGCGATCAGCTTTCCAGCTTCGTCATGTGCGGCCAGCAACGGAAAGCGTTTGTCCGTTGGCCCATCGGGCACTTCACCGAAGCCGGTCCACTGTCCGTTATTTAGAACTCGCCGGTTCATTGCGAACCCCAGTTCTCCGAACGCAAGCGACAGATGTCCCGGTCGGCGCGCTTTGATCGCCTGATCCGCAACATCAACAAGCTGGTCGATCAGTTTTGCTTCGTACTGCTTCAGGTGTTCCGCGTGATCCTCGGGAATCTCGGCGAAGATATTGGGAGCGAAATCTCGCAGCCATGGACCGGAATGGGTGTGCGTGGAACTGATGGCAAATCGTTCGCGCGGGATGTTGTATTTGGCTGCAACCTTCTCGAACACACTGTCGGTCACTGATGCCGGAACGCCGCAGTTATCGACGGTGATGAGGACGGCGAGAGGCCGTTCAATGTCAATTTCCCCGCGATTCAGTCCCGAAGGGACGGCAGCCTGTAGCCCGGGGCGGAAGCCCGGGGTATTGGTGTTTGATGATGACTCCAGCCCGGAAGGGGCGGCAGCGACTTCACAACAGGATTCGTTGGCCGGATTCTCGTTCTGTCGCCCGTTCGGGGCTTTCGCGTTTGTGGCAATCACGTTCCCCTGACTGACGCCGGGGGCTACAGGCTGTTGCCGCTTTGCGGCTGAATCCGGGGCGGTTTTCGATGTCGTCTTTGTGGGCGATGCTGGGACGTTGTTGGGTGTGCCATCTGCGGGGCTCGTCACGCGGAGCGTGACGGCGACGTTGGGGCTGGGACCGCCAATCGCCAGGGCTCGAGCATGAATGCGGACCGCAGCACCTTCGGATTCGGTCATGCGATTGCCGTACCCGGTGAGACGCACCGGGTGGTCAGGCGTAATGTCGAGAACGGCGGCACCGATGGGCACAGGTGTGAGATTCTGGCGAGCGTCTCGTTTCGCGACGGCTTTCTTCAGGCCGTCGAAGGAAACACGTTGAATCAAATCCGGCAGATGGGCAGTGTCTTCATTCATCCAGCAAACGTGATTGTCGCGAACGAAGACACCGTTATGGCTTCCATCATCGCGACGCAGCGGGAGCACTGACCTGGAAAGTTCGGCCTGAAGTGCATTTTGAACGGCGTCGGGAAGCGATGCGATGTCAGTGCCAGCGGCGTTCCCCGTCCGATAATCACGCTGAGTGGCCCTTTCCACGACCTCATCATCGGCGTCTCGCAGCGCCGTATTTCCGAATGCAGCGTTCAAGCGTTCCGCTGCCTCCCGGAAGTTCAGGAACTTCACTTTCTTCCCGTGCTTCGCCACGGCGTAGTCGATGAAGGCGTTGACCTGTTCGGCGGTGATCCAGCCATGCGGATGGAAGACCAGATTGAACGTGCCCTTCTTCAGCACGCAGATGTCGAGGTAGGCTTTCCAGTCTTCGATGGTCTTTGGATTGTTGACTCCGTGCAGGTGTTGAGCCGACCAGTCGCTGGGAGCCACGCACGGGAACTGCCAGCACGTGTTGTTGATCACGTATGGATACGGGTAGTTGGTGATGTAGTTCACAAAGTTATTGTGAACCGTTTCGCCGCGTTTGAGCCCTTTGACTTTGTACTTCCAGAAGCGTTCGGTGCCGTCGTCGTCCAGCACGAGTTCGCGCGGGATCGTTTCGTCGTCAGACGTGAAGAAGTTCATCACGGACGAATCGATCTGCAGAAAGTGGCCGCCTTCCGTCGTGCCCGGGAAGATTTCGGAAAAGAACCTGGGGCTGACCGTGTTCAGTGAATCGCAGCATGGCGTGCGAAAGGCAACCGGCTTGTTGCCCGGGATTTCGTTCAGCAGATCGATGCAGCGATCGTAGGTCGATTTGGCTTTGGCGAAGTCGCCGCCCTGAAGAAGAGGGCACGGGTGATCGACCGTGTGGCATTCAATGCTCAGCCCTTCTTCAAGCCAGCTTTGTAGCTGTGGGTCATCGGGCTTCACGCTGCATGTCATAATGCTGACGGGTGCCCGTCCGTCAATCTGTTTCAATCGGTTGAGGATGGGTCGGAGGTACTGTTCGTACTTCGCGGTGTCTCGCATGTCGTCAATGGCAAGCACCACGACACACTCAACGCCGTCGTCCCCAACCCATTGCGGAGTGGTCAGCTTTGGGAAATTCTTGTCGGGGTACCATGGGTTGCTTTGGTGCAGGTATGACAGCTCGGGGCCCCGGGAAACCGCCACTGACTCTTCCGCATCGAAATTGCATTCGCAGGGAGTCCCTGGACCTGCGGCGGCACAGGCCAGTTCAACAAGTGAAGCCGCTACCAGCAGACAGACGAAGGAGGGCAACGAAGCACGCATCTGAAAGTCTCCCGGAGATCAGTTCAGGATCAGAAATCGGGCTGTGAATCAGCTAATCAACAAACAGAAATTCGCTCAAATTGAAGAGCATTCGCGTCAGGTTTACCACGCCGTGCTCTTCCGCATATCCGACCATGAGCAACTGTTCCTGCTGCGATGGTCGGCGACCTGTGACCCGTTGAAACGCGATACCGACCTGAGTCGCAACGTCACCAGATTCTTCGGTGAGGGCATCGGCAAAGTGTCTGGCCATGACCAGATTGAATCGATTGTTCAGCAACGACAACGCCTGAAGCGATGTAATTGTCTCGTTGCGACGTGGCGTGCTTTGAGAGGAATCTGCGCAATCAAGCGTTGTCATGAATGGATTTGGCTGCGATCGCACAACGAACCGATAGATGGACCGGCGATGTGACGCTGGCGTGTCCGGATCAAAGTGAGCGTATTCGTAATGCGGCGAATGTTCGGGCTTCTCGAGCTCAAACAGATAGTAGCCCGGACCACCCATCGTCAGATCAAGCCGGCTACTCACCATCAGGATAGAATCGCGGACTTCTTCCGCAGACAACTTTCTTCGATTCATCCGCCAAAGCAGACGATTGTCTGCGTCGATGGAATTGCACTCGGAACGATCCAGCGAAGCCTGACGATACGTTTCGCTGGAAATGATCAATCGATGCAGCTGCTTGATGGACTGACCATTCTGCAGGAACCAGACCGTAAGCCAGTCCAGCAATTCCGGATGAGTCGGCAATTGCCCCATGCGGCCGAAGTCGTTTGGCGAATCCACGATTCCCCGACCAAAATGGTGCTGCCAGACACGATTGACGATCGATCGCCAGGTAAGTGGATGCTTGTCGGAAGTCACCCACCGCGCTAACGCAGCTCTTCGATCCGCTTCCGAATGCGACTCTGGCAATTCGAAGAGGGTGATATCATTACCGGACAAGGGTATCGTTCCTGGCGCGGCTATTTCCCGCGGTTGCGTTTCGTTGCCTCGATGCAGCACACGAATCGATCTTGGAATACCTCCCGTTGATTTGAAGTTTCCTTGTGGAGCAAAGTTTGTTGCGGCGGCGTATACCATTCTGCCAACGGGCAATTTCGCGAGCCGCTCTTTGAGGTTTGCCTGTTCTGTTGTCAATTGCATTCGTTTTGCAATTCGTTCCGGTGTATCCAGACTTGCTCGAACCGCGGCAAGATTCTTACGTGCCTGGTTCAATTCACGACTTGCCCCGGCGGCTGCAGGTTGAGGCCAGATGCCATCGGTCAGGTTCGATTGTCGCCATCGCGGCCCTGCTTCGATCGAATCGAGTGCCGTCACCGAACACCCGCTCGCGATGTTGCTCCCGGATTCATCCAGCGTCTGAACTTCGGACAATGCCAGAATGTAGTCGCCTCGACGTTCGGCAAGTTTTGTCGCTGTCACACGCAAATACCTGGCGATAACCGGTTGAGGTAAGGTGATTGATACTGCTTCAAGGGCAGGATTCAGGTAGTCGGTTCCGTGAGTGTCGAAGATGATGGATTGTCCTGGCGGCGAATCCGGATGAATGCCTCCGGAAGACGCATTATTTCTCTGCTGGCTGGTTTGCAGGACCACCTGAAACTGCCGCGGAAAACCAAACCCCGCACCGATGCCTCCGAAGTCATCGTGACACGGATTTAAGACAACTTCGCGGATCGCTCTGTCGGATCCCAGGTCAATTTCCACCCACTTCACCACATCCGAGCGGGGGGCGATTTGGCTGTGATAGCCGAATTCCGGTTTCTTGTCGTGTGGTTCTGCCAGCGGGGTCAGCCTGGCGACATCAGCCTCCGCAAGCTTCAACAGATCTCCACCTTCGGTTTCGATCTCTCTTTTCAGTTCTTCCAGAGCTTCTTTCACTCGAAGCTGCTCACTGGTCAAACGACGGCGTTCTTCCTCTGTTTCAGGGTCAGTGTCGAATGGTCGTTCCGAACGATCCACTGCGGCAAAAACCGACTGCAGATCGTAGTAATGCTTCTGTGTGAACGGATCGAATTTGTGGTTGTGACATCGCGCGCACTGGATGGTAACACTGCAGAAAGAATTCATGACATTGCTGACCATGTCGTCTCGGTCAAGATTTCGAGCCACCATACCATCAATTTTCGATTCCGGAACTTCAACGTGACCGATGAAATCCCACGGGCCGGCCGCAATAAAGCCCAACCCAAGAATGCCGTCGGGTTCTCCGGGAAACAGTACATCCCCGGCAATCTGTTCCTGAACGAAACGTCCGTACGGCTTATCTTCGTTAAAGCTTCGAATAACGTAGTCGCGATAGGGCCATGCATTCGGACGGAGCTTATCTTTGTCGTAGCCGCAGGTATCGGCATACTTCACGACATCCAGCCAGTGGCGTCCCCATCGTTCCCCGTAGCGAGGAGAATTCAGGAGACGCTCTGTCAGGCGATCCCACGCGTCCGCTCCTTTATCCTGTTCGAAAGCTTCGATTTCAGCCGGAGTAGGGGGCAACCCGGTCAGGTCGTACGACAGCCGCCGAATGAGCGTTCTTCTGTCGGCAGGAGCCGATGGAGTTAATCCTTTCTCAACGAGACGCTTTTGAATGAACGCATCAATAGGATGCACCGGAGGCGAGCTCGTTCCGGGAGGAACCGCCGGGGACTTCAAGGGGCGAAGCGACCACCAGTTGAAGTCTTCCACAACGGGTTCTGTCAGACGAACCGTATCCGGAAAAGGAGCTCCGGCAGCGATCCACTTACGTAGCCATTCCACTTCTTCATTCGTCAGTGCAGAGCCCGTTTTGGGCATCGACGGAGGAGAATCGCCTTCCGGCTGCACGACCGACATCAGATGACTGTTTTCAACAGAACCCGGCTCAACATAGCCGCTGTCGAATAATTCTCTGGCCGTCTGAAGACTAAATTCCCCAGCGGCTTCATCGCTGCTGTGGCAACGCAGACAGTGTTTCGAAAGAACGTCCAGCGCGCGATGCTGAAGGCCGGAATGGGCCTCATCCTGTCCAAACGCCCCTGACAGGCTGCAAATTCCGGGAATGATCAGCAGCCAGGCACACCATTTGAAGTGGAGTCTCCGGAGGCAGCTCTGAAGGCTTCTAAATACTGGAATCATCGTCATCATCAGTCTCTTCTATGTCCCGGTCGTTGGCTTCATCCATGGCAAGCAGTTCGGCCGGCAAGTCACGATTGTCAAGCGGACGCCATCGAAGTACATCGCGAGGCGGATCGCAGGTGGCTTTTCGTACGGTGACCTGCCAGTGGACATCGCCGGGCCCGTCCATGGTATCTCCATCCTTGATCACATCGCCATTCTCCAGCAAGTACAACGTGCCGTTCCGCATGAAGGCATCAACGTCCGACGGATCGTAGTCGCTGCCGCAGAAGACCGTCTCGAAATCTGAGACATTCATTTGCTGGTTCCCAACCGAATCCATCAGGGCAAACTGTTCATTGATGTTGAAAAGTCGGACATTGGCCCATGCGTCGATCGGCGGCATTTCGTTCTCGTTTGCAAACTCCAGGCACTGCTTCAGATTCGCCCTGTCCTTCAGAACTTCTCCGTTGGGATTGAAGTAACAAATGGCCTGAGGCAGGCTCAACAGCGATTCGGTCAACTGGGTCAGAAAGTCCAGTTCATCCAGGGTATTTACACTTTCAGGCATGATGGGCTGATCATCGCCCAGACCAAAAGCGTAACTCAGCCGAATACGAATGAACCCCTGATGGCGTTCGACGGCCGTCGGCCCGTCTTCCCACGCCCACGCCTGCTGCGCGGCTCGTTCCATGCTTCGAGGAAAGGTGAACGGGCCAAATTGGCCCATGACCCACGCACCAAAAAGTGTCGAGCTGGATTGTGGATCCCCCATGCTGTCCGGCCATTGTCGGTTGACCACGTCAATTGCGACAAAGCCATTCACATCCGGACGATAGGCAATCACCAAGGTTGGTCCGCCCAGCTCCCATGACGAGGAACGGTCGATCCGTTTGCAGATTTCGAAGCCGTCCAGGGCGGTTGTCAATTCGTCCAGAGTCGCTGGACCACTCAAGAGAACGCACGTTGTCTGAGTGTAAATACCTTTTGGCATGAGCGTCCTTTCCTGGCGGCGCAGTGGATAAAGTGAAGGGAGGGTATGTGAAGCGTGGACTTTCGCTGCGTTCGCGTGGAGGTCAGCGGAACAGACACCAATTGAGCACCTGTGAAGATCTCTGAGCAGCGTACGAGATGCGGTTGTGAATTGCGACCATCGCTGCATCCCGCTACAACCTGAATCAGACGTTGACAATCCTACGCATGCGACTCATCGAAAGCTAAACTGTGATCCGCGGGCGTGTACAGGTCGGATCCCAGCCGCTGCCACAGTATGCAGGTCTTGTGGACGCAGATCTTATGAGCTCGCTCAATCAGGCTGCGGGGTTGGGCGTAACAGTAACAATAGTCCGTTGAGAACTCTGGAATTTCGACATGACGAGACGATCTGTAGATAAGGGATATTCTGAAAGGGAATTCCCCGTGTCGGCGATGCCGATTCCACCTGCTGCACGTTCATGCCTTAACCGCTGCTCTGAGTTTCGAACTCAGTGGCTTCCCAGGTCTTTCCCAGCGAGATCATTTTGTACCCTGCTTTCACACGCCGTCGCAAATGTGCTGACTCTGCTGCTGGTGTTAACAACCGTGGATCATTCGGCTGCTCTTGCCGAGAACATCTCTGGCCTGGGCACTGCACAACAGCAGGACGCCACATCCCGTCCGCCCGGGATACCTGATGCCGCTGAAAAAACAGCGCTGCCCGGGGACTATGTGACCGAGGTTCGTTTGCCACCGAAGGCCAGTTTCCATCTGTTTGTCCTGGCGGGCCAGTCGAATATGGCGGGCCGAGGCGTGATTGAAAAGCAGGATACAGTGATTCATCCTCGGCTTCTGATGCTGAACAAGCAGGGTCATTGGGTTCCGGCAATTGCTCCCCTGCACTTCGACAAGTCCGTGGCTGGCGTAGGACCTGGTCGAACATTCGGCCTGGAACTTCTGAAAGATGACCCAACAATTACGATCGGTTTGATTCCCGTGGCTGTGGGAGGATCACCAATTTCTGTATGGCAACCGGGCGAATATTACGAACCCACCCACAGTTTTCCGTGGGATGACGCCGTCCACAGAATCCGAATTGGCAAGCGTGACGGTGTCGTCAGGGGGATTCTTTGGCATCAGGGGGAATCGGATTCCAATGAAAAATCTGCTTCTGCCTATCAATACGCCCTTGACCACCTGATTAATCGGCTGCGGGTTGAATGCGATTCGGAAGACCAGAATGGATTGATACCATTCATGGCCGGTCAGATGGGAAAGTTTGAAAGCCGACCATGGAACGAATTCAAGAACACGGTCGATGCTGCGCATCGCACCCTGCCGGACCGAGTTGAAAGGACCGCCTTTGTGGACGCCAGTGCGCTGAACCACAAAGGAGACAACGTCCATTTTGATTCAGAATCCTACCGCGAACTCGGACGTCGATTTGCATCGGCCTACCGACGACTCCGCGATAACGATTGAGTCTCAGAACACACAAGTGTCTTCGAACATTAGGGAGTTGAAACATGAAGTCTCGCACGTTCACGTTGTTTACCATTGCTCTGTTCAGTGCAAACTGTTCTCTCGTGGTCGCAGACGATGCCGCAGACCAGCAGATCCGTCGAGAGAAGGCATTCTCAGAGCAGATGGCCAAGTCGGTAATGATTGGTGCATTCACAGTTGACGGCAAAGAAGACGATAAGCCGCTGAAGGAAGAACGATACGAAATTGAGAGCGTCGTAAAGACGGGCGATAACTACTGGACGTTTACTGCTCGTGTCAAGTACGGCAACACCGACGTTAAACTGCCGATCACCGTTCCTATGGAATGGGCCGGAGATACGCCGATGGTGCTTCTGACAGACGCAACCCTGCCGGGCCTTGGCAGTGCATTTTCTGCTCGAGTCCTGTTTCATGACGGACGATACGCAGGTACGTGGCAGCATGGCAAAGTGGGCGGGCACATGTTCGGACGTATTGAAAAACAGAAGCCATCTGAATCAGCCAGCGAATAGACCGACCGCAACTGTCAGGTAAACGCCCGGGAACAGAGATGCCGAATACACTTTTCATCGGGACCGATGAAGCGGGCTACGGACCGAATCTTGGCCCTTTGGTCATCACAGCAACCAGCTGGCAGGCGCCTTCGGGGACGGCATGCGACAAACTGTGGGACCTGCTTGCAGAAGTTCTCACGAACGACCCTGCGAAGGATGATCGACGCCTCTTCGTTGCTGATTCCAAACAGGTCTACTCGCCCGCCAGCGGTATACTGGATCTTGAGACAGCAGTTCTCAGCATTCTGAGCGCACTGAATCTTCAACCAGCAACAACGACTGAACTGGGGGCCATCGTTGCGGGATCTTTGTTTGATGAACAAAGAAAAAGAGACCCGACACTGGCCACCGCTGGCACACCACTACCGCTGGCCGCGTTTCCCGATGAAGTGGCCGAATCCCGCGAAGCAATTCTGAATGCATTCCGGCAGACTCAGGTGCGTCTTGTCGCGATCCGCAGTCGAATCATCTTCCCACCGGAGTTCAATGAGCTTGTCAGCCGGGCAGGATCGAAGGGTGTCATACTTTCACAGTCGACAATGGATCTGGTTCATCAGCTTTGCCCGAAACGATTTCATTCGCACCATACCGAAGACCTCCGACGTGGACCTAAACGTCTTTTCGCACTCGAAGACGACGAAGCCACCGTCAGCTCCCCAACCGCCGCTGAGACCGGGGAAAACATCGACAGCGTGCATGTCTACTGCGACAAACATGGTGGTCGAAATCGTTATGATGCCCTGATTTCAGAGCAATTCGACGATCAGTTTGTCTTTCGACGTGAAGAGAGCACCGCGATTTCCCGTTATCAAATGGGCAAAGTTGAATTTTGTTTTCGCACAAAGGCTGAGGCTCTACTGCCAGTCGCATTGGCTTCGATGGTTTCGAAGTACGTGCGAGAGTGCCTGATGGAGGATTTCAATGCGTTCTGGCGAAACCACCTTCCAACCCTGAAGCCAACCAGGGGCTATCCTCTGGATGCGCGTCGATTTCGTGAAGATATCGCTTCTGCTGTCATGCAGCTGGGAATCGAAGAAAGCCACTTCTGGCGTTGCAAATAGAAACCTGTTTCGGCGACGCAGGTTCAGTAGAAGAGACTGCCGACCTGAGTTTCGATGCAAGTACTCACAGGCCATGAACACAAGGCCGTTTGAAGCTGCAACGGTCGCTCTCGCCAGGCAGGCGGGTTATGATGCTGGCGATTCCATTCTGAATCCTCGATGTTGTTTTGAATTCCGTCCCTGTTGTAAAAGGGTAATCCATGTTGCGTTATCCGATTCCATCGTTCGGACAACTCTTAATTGGGTCAATCGGCAGATCACCCGTACAGATTTGTGTCATCCTTGTTTTGCTCTGCTTCCGTTCCAGTGGCGTATTCGCCTGGCAGGCGGACTCCGATCCGGATTTGGGTGGCGTGCGTGAAGAGCACACAATGATTCCCATGCGCGATGGGAAGCATCTGTCTGCCTGGCTGTATTTTCCTGAGGGACAGGGCCCATGGCCAGCGGTGTTCGAACAACGCTATGCAAGTCTTCGCGCGGTCGGAACACGAAAGGCGGCCGCGGAACTCGCAGCCGAAGGTTTTGTTGTCGCTCTGGTCAACTATCGAGGCACGCATCTGTCGGAGGGAACGTGGGTTGGCTACCGAGCCATGCAGTGGGGAGAATTGAAGGATGGTTACGACACCTGTGAGTGGCTTGCCGAGCAGGATTGGTGCACGGGGAAGGTTGGAACATTCGGAAGTTCTCAGGGCGGATACGCTCAAAACTATCTCGCGGTTACTCAGCCTCCACACCTCGTATGCCAGCATATGACGGACACAGGTCTCAGCCTCTTCCACGAGGGATATCGGATCGGGGGAACCACGCGGCCGGAACGATTTCAAGGGTTGGCAGCAGTTTGCCGCAATCCCGAAGACAATCAGCGATTGCTGGAAGAATGGTTCCAGCATCCTACGTACGACGAATACTGGAAAGCTGAAGACTGCACTCTGCACTTTGCGAAAATGAATGTGCCATGTTTTACCATCGGGAGCTGGTACGACTTCATGAACCAGGGATCAATTGCCAGCTTTCTGGGGCGTCAGCACAAGGGAGGCGTCAAATCACAGGGCACGCAGCAATTGGTCATTGGACCGTGGCTTCATGGACGAACGAACAAGGGAAACAAAGTCGGCGAGCTGACCTACCCCCCGAATGCCACCTGGCCGGTTCATGACCACATGGTACGCTGGTTTAATTATCATCTCAAAGGCGTCCGCAACGGCGTGATGTCAGAGCCCACTGTGCGTTATTACGTCATGGGCGCAGTGGATGAACCATCAGCGCCGGGAAATACCTGGCGCGAAGCGGATGACTTTCCACCTTTGTCCCGGTTAACCAGCATGTTTCTTGACGCGGGCGGCAGGCTTGTGATGCGGAAGCCCGATCAGGAGGACGACGGAACCACGTACCACAGCGACCCCAACCACCCGATGCAGATTCCGGGAACGGCCTTCCCCGGCGCGAAGGATGCAAGAGCATTTGAAGAGCAGGCCGATGTGCTGACATTCACATCCGAGCCACTGAGTGAACCGGTTGAATGGACAGGTCGAGTGCATGCGGATCTGTTCTTCTCATCCACAGCTCGGGATACCGACATCATTGTCCGAATCAGCGATGTCTATCCGGACGGCCGTTCAATTCTGATCGTCGACTATCCGTGGCGGGCTCGGTATCGCGAAGGATTTGAACAGGAAAGACTACTGAATCCCGGAGAGGTCACAAGGATTCAGTTTCCGGTGGGCTGGATGAGTCAGATTTTTAACACAGGGCACCGGATTCGTGTAACAATCGCCAGCACCGGGGCTCCGCTCTATGAGCCGAATCCTCAGAACGGCAACCCCCTGACCCTTGAATGGCCATCAGATGCTGTCGCGGCCGACAATACGATCCACCACAGCAGTACCCATCCTTCTCGTATCGTTGCGCCGGTGATCAAGCCATGATTTTTCCCTGTCGGAATACACGCCGCGAACTGATTTGGCAAATGGGAGGTGGCTTCGCTGGTCTGGCCATGGCATCGTTGCTGAGCGAGGATGGCTTCTTTGGTCCACATGCAACAGCGGGAGCTCCGCACACCGCACAACCGACAACAGGGGCGACTCCCGGGCCTCACATGCGTGGCGCGAAGTCCTGCATCTTTCTGATGATGAATGGTGCGCCGAGTCAGGTGGACACGTTTGATTACAAACCGGCCCTCGAAAAATATGCGGGGCAGCCACTGCCTGAGGGAAAAAAATATATCAATTCCGGAGGGCGCAAGGTTGGCTTTCTCACACCAGCCTTCCGTCGATTTCGCCCTGGGGGAGAAAGTGGTCTGCTGATATCCGACTACTTCCCCAATGTTCGGCGTCATGCCGACAAGCTGGCCGTCATCAATTCCTGCCACACAGACAGCCACGCTCATGGATCCGCGCTGGTTGCAATGAATACCGGCAAGACACAGATTGGACGACCCTCGCTGGGATCGTGGTGCGTCTATGGTCTTGGTTCAGAGAACCAGAGCCTGCCGGGTTATGTGGTCATACTTGATAAGCGCGGCGGGCCCATTGGTGGCCAGCCGAACTGGTCCAGTGGTTTCATGTCAGCCGCTTACCAGGGAACGCTGTTTCGACCGATCGGTGACCCAATCCTGGATCTTCGAGGACCTGAGCATATCACAGCGGAAATGCAGCGGGACCAGATCGATTTGCTGCAACAGTTAAACCAGCAGCATCTTCAGGACCGAAAAGGGGCATCCGACCTGCTGGCGCGAATGAAAACCTACGAGCTTGCGTATCGAATGCAGTCTGAGGCTCCCGATGCTGTGGACCTGTCTCAGGAATCAGACAAGACGCTTTCGATGTACGGTATCGGTCAAAACCCAACCGATGAATACGGACGTAATTGCCTTGTGGCCCGCCGGCTGGTGGAACGCGGCGTCCGCTTTGTTCAGCTTTATTCCGGAGGGGGGCATCTGGAAGAAACCTGGGACGCACACGAAAGCATTGAGAAAAATCATGGTCGCCACGCGCGGAAGTGGATCAGCCCATTGCCGCATTGCTGACCGACCTGGAGCAACGCGGGATGCTGGAGGAGACTCTGGTTGTCTGGGGCGGCGAGTTCGGACGTATGCCGTTCAGTGAAGGCCGCAATGCACCAGGACGAAATCACAATCCCTATGGATTTTCCATGTGGATGGCCGGTGGGGGTGTCCAGGGCGGGATGACGTATGGCCAAACCGACGAATTTGGGTTTGAAGCGGTGGTCGACCGTGTCCATCTGCATGATTTGCATGCCACGATTCTGCACCTGATGGGGCTTGATCACGAACTCCTGACCTGGTTTCATCAGGGACGGGATGAAAGCCTGACCGATGTTTTCGGCAATGTCGTCACAGGTATTCTGAAAAGCCGGGGATAGTCGGTCATGATGCCGGGAAACTCCCGTAAAATCGGGGATATTCGCGTCTCCGACAGCCCGCCTTCAATACCAATAAATGGCCGTTTCTGGTACCATCTGCGGGCACGGACTTTCGGACCAGAATCTGTCCGAAATTGCTGAACCCGGGGCAGCAGCAATCTGCTGGCTGCGTTCTGCGATTACAGAACCGTGTGGCAACTTCGCGGCCGATTGTTTTGTCATTTTGTGGACTTTTTCAGACTGGTATCGCTCCCCATGCAACTCTCCTGTGATCGTGCATTGTTTTCTGCAGCGTTCAGCGTGGCCGCGTCGGCGGTTCCCTCTCGCACCCCGAAAGATGTTCTGCGAAATGTCTTTTTGTCTGTGAAAAGCAACGGAGTAGAACTGGTCGGCACGGATCAGGAAATGGCCATTCGCTACAGAGTGGAAGGCGTCACGACAAATTCTTCAGGTGATGCGTTATTACCGACGCAGAGAGTGAACTCGATCCTTCGTGAGCTTCAGGATGAAACTCTGGATATCGATGTGAACGAAAGAATGATCATGCTGAAATCGCTGTCAGCCACGTTTCGACTGACATCAGATGATCCGAATGAATTTCCGCCGGTACCTGAATTCGCAGAAACGGACTTCTTCCGTATTCCGGCGGCCGTCTTTCGTCAGATGGTACGCCGAACATCATTTGCAACCGACACCGAAAGCACACGCTATGCTTTGGGTGGCGTGTTGATCGAATTCAGAGACGACGTCGTTACTCTGGCTGCCACGGACAGTCGTCGACTTGCTGTCGCCACTGCCGCGTACGAAGCACAGGGCACCCCCGGCGCTCCGGAAAAGGCAACGGTCATCCCGGCAAAAGCAATGTCTCTTCTGGAACGCTCCATCGGTAACTCCGACGAATTTGTGGACATTGTACTTCATGAAAACGACGTGATGATGCGGACGGGCGCCTGCGTCGTTTACAGCCGACTGGTGGAAGGCCGATTTCCAAGGTATCGCGACGTGATTCCGGCATCCGGTGCCGTGAATGTGCCGGTGCCCGTAGCTCCGTTCCTCGCTGCCGTGCGTCAGTCCCAGATTGTCACTGACGAAGAGAGTCGAGGGGTTGACTTCCATTTTGGTAACTCCATGCTGACGCTCAGCAGTCAGGCAAATGATGTGGGTGAATCCAAGGTCGAACTCCCCATCGAATACGAACACGAAGAAATCAGAATTACGTTCGATCCGCGGTACGTGTCAGAATTTCTGCGAGTCCTCTCACCGGAGACACTGGTCGATCTGCAACTGACAGATTCTGAAACTGCTGCTGTGTTTCGCGTCGAAGATTCTTACACATACGTCATCATGCCGCTTTCACGTGACAGTTGATCGCTGTGAGGAAACTACGTCATGAATGACGATGACCTGACGCATCGGCCGCGTCATCTGTCGAGCCTGGTGTCTAATCTCATTCGGCGACGCGGCTTGACAGAAACATCGGCCACCGCAAGTCTCGACGCTCACTGGAAACAAGTGGTCGGCGAAGAGATCGGTCGTCACTGCTGGGCTCGGGGAGTCAAGGCTGGGGTCCTGGACATTGCCGTGACCAACAGCGCGGTCCTGGAGCAACTGAGAAGTTTTATGCACATGGATGTCCTGCAGCAGATGCAGAATCGAGTGCCCGAATCCAACATCAAAAACCTTCGATACACTCGAGTACGTTAAGTTTAGTTCACTTTTGCCGGCCACACCTGCACAACTCGTGCAGTTCCCCCCGTTGGCGGCGTACATCGCTTTGGAAAGGCGAAGTTGTGTCAGAGTCAGAAGCCGCGGGCAGTTATGATGGTTCCGATATTCGTCACCTGAAGGGCGTCGAAGGGATTCGGACACGCCCTGCCATGTATATCGGCGATACGGGGCTGGGAGGCCTTCACCATCTGGTTTACGAAGTCGTCGACAATAGTATCGATGAAGCCGTGAACGGCCACGCTACCGAAATTAACGTCCAGATCAATCTGGATGAAAGCGTTTCGATCAACGACGACGGGCGAGGGATTCCCATCGGGCTCGTCAAGGGCGACGATCGTACCGCACTGGAAGTCGTGCTCACCGAAATCCATGCAGGTGGTAAGTTCGATCGAACAAGTGGCTACAAGACCGGCACCGGCGGTCTGCACGGCGTAGGGATCACCGCCGTCAACGCCCTGAGCGCCTGGTTGACGGCCGAAATTCGCCGTGAAGGTTTCCTGTGGGTCATGGATTTTGAAAAGGGACGACGCACGTCCGAATTGCGACAGCTTGGTCGTTCGGAAACCACAGGAACCAGGCTCTCGTTCCTCCCGGATCCGAGCATCTTTCCTGAAACAAAGTTCTCCCTGGACACACTCACCAGACGAATGCAGGAACTGGCGTTCCTCACGCCCGGCGTTCGGATCAATCTGCGTGACGAACGCGTCGATCGCGTGGAATCCTTCCACTATGAAGAAGGCCTGATCGAATTCGTCAAGTACCTCAACCGAACACAAACCGCCATCATTCCCGACGTGATTCGTATCAGTGGAGAAGCCGATGGTGTCCAGGTTGATATCGCCATCCAGCAAAACGATGGATACACCGAAAACGTAAGAGCCTTCGCAAATAATATCTACAACAGCGATGGCGGAACCCACGTGAGTGGCTTTCGAGCTGCATTGACTCGCTCGATGAACACCTACGCCAAAAAAGAAAACCTGTTCAAAGATATGTCACCCAGCGGGGAGGACTTTCGTGAGGGTCTGACCGCTGTGATTTCAGTGCGTGTTCCGGATCCAAAATTCGAAGCCCAGACAAAAGTGAAGCTGGTGAATGCCGAAGTCGAAGGCATTGTGCAGACGGTAATGGGCGAAGGACTGATGAAGTACCTGGAGGAAAATCCTTCAGTGGCCAAGAAGCTGATTGCCAAGGCTATCAATGCGGCCGAAGCTCGCGAAGCCGCTCGCAAATCGCGTGATATGGTTCGCCGCAAAGGAGCGATTACCACCGGTGGACTTCCGGAAAAGTTGCGAGACTGCCGAAGTCGAGACCTGGAATCAACCGAACTGTACCTGGTGGAAGGCGACTCGGCCGGCGGTTCGGCCGACACTGGCCGGGATTCCAGCATACAGGCCATCCTTCCTCTTCGAGGAAAGATCCTGAATGTAGAAAAGGCCCAGCTGGTCAAGGTTCTGGACAATAACGAAATCTCGAACCTCTTCCGCGCTATTGGTCTGTCGCCGGGTGCCGGGGGCGAAGAAATGGACATCAGCAAGCGACGGTATGGCAAGATCATTGTGATGACCGACGCAGACGTCGACGGAAGCCATATTCGAACACTGCTTTTGACCTTCTTGTTCCGACACATGCGAGACCTGGTGGATGGCGGTCATATCTATATCGCTCAACCACCCCTTTACCGCGTTGTCCAGAAAAAGAAGACTCGCTACGTCCAGACCCACCAGCAAATGATGACGGAGTTAATCTCTCTGGGCATGGACGGAGCGAAGCTTGTCGTAAAATCGGATGGCACAACCTTCGAAGGCGAAACCCTTCAGCGGCTGGTCGACATGCTGACTCAGATGGAACAGCCACTGGAATTGCTGGAACGCCGCGGAATCGACATGAGGTATCTGCAAAAGCAGAACTCTGAAGAAAAAGACCGACTCCCACGGTACCGTGTGCTGTCAGGTGACAGTGAACGATGGTTTCTGAACCGAGATCAGGCAGACGCATTCGTCAAAGAGCTGCAGGCAAAATTCGAACAGGAACATGCCAGTCAGACGCCCGCGAAGACAGATGCAGAGGGCAATCCGATCCGACCGGAACTGCAGTACCAGTTGGTTGATCTGCACGAAATCAAATCTTTGAACGAGGTTTTTGCTCAACTGAAAGACTACGGTTTTTACGTAACGGACTTTGTTCCGGCAGGCATTCGAAATGCAGAAATGATTCTGCCATTTCGCATTGAACGCGAAGATCACGTCGTACAACTGGCAAGCCTTCGAGAGTTACTCGTTGAACTTCGCAAACTGGGTGAACGTGGCCTGACTTTGACACGCTTCAAAGGACTGGGCGAAATGAACTCAGAGGAACTGTGGGACACCAGTATGGACCCTGAAAAGCGAGTTTTGCTGCAGGTCAGGTCTGAAGATGCAGCCGCTGCAGATGAGATCTTTCGAATTCTGATGGGCGATCAGGTTGAACCACGCCGAGAATTCATTGAAAAACATGCGCTGGATGTCAAAGAACTCGACATTTGATAATCCATGCCCGCATTGACTGATATGAACGGCAGTCGGTATCACAGCCGACTGCCGTTCTTTTTGCGCGGTGTGTTCACATCACACCTGTCCCCGATTTCGTCGCTGTTGATCAGATTAAACTACCGGTGAATAACCGCAACATTGGTCACGGCGCTTGATGAGGGGAATAACCCTGCGGCATTGGCGTAGATGTACTGGCTATTGCTCATACTCAACGATTCGGTTACGTGCGTTCTACCAACATTTTGGAGCCCTGCGGGGAACCGTCACGAATTCGTGCGTTCAATCCGGAAACAAAGACGCGAAGCATCCATTCAAGGCACATCTTAGCTGCACGCACAGCCTTCTGACGTCTGCTCCAAAGACGACAGGACTGACTGAAAGCGAAGCATTCGTTTTCAGGGGCGATACTTGATCCATTGGTTAGTTTGACGACGCAACCGAATCGCAGAAATGCAAACCATGTATGCATCAAAATCACTAGACTCGAGCGGCATGCTGTGTAAAGGTGCGTCCAACGAAAGCCTGATGACGGAACTCCTGCGGTGCGGTGTCCGAATGGATTCCATCAACATCATGCTGCTGGCACCGCTGGCACACATTGCATGGGCCAACGGCGTGCTGAAGAAGGGCCAGAAGCGCGATATTCTTGAGATCCTGGTTGAAAACGGAATCGCGATCGAATCTGTGCAATTCGAGACCGTTCAGGAATGGATTCACCATAATCCCGGGATGGATCTCTTCCGCAAATGGAAGGACTACATCGGAGCTCTTCGCAGATTTGCAAGCGCGGAGGCACTCCGGAGTTTTCAGGACATTACCATTGAACGAGCGTATCAGGTCGCATTCGCCGCTGGGGGGTATCTGGGACACAGTTGCCTGTCCAGAGCTCAGGAGCAGGCGATTCAGGAGTTGCGCACAGCATTCATCGATTAGTGATTCCGGAGTTGTGGCGTTGGAATCCGGCCCCGCAATTGTGGCCCGGACTCAGGCACATCAACGCCGCTGTGCTGCCTGCATATCTCGACGATCTGCCAGGTCTTTCATCTTTTGACGTTTGTCGTGCAGCTTTCGGCCGCGACAAAGGCCCAGACGAACTTTGACAAGTCCATTGGCAAAGAAAACACTGAGCGGCACGAGCGTGAGTCCGTCATGTCCAGCAGGCTCGGCAAACTTGCGAACCTCTCTCTTGTTGAGAAGTAGTTTGCGATCCCGGCGGCGTTCATGGTTGAACATTGTAGCCTGCGGATACTCGGCAATATCCGCATTCAACAGCCAAACTTCCCCATTCTCAACTCGTGCGTAGGCCTCTTCAATTGTGATCTTGTTGTTGCGAATGCTTTTGACTTCACTGCCCAGCAGCACAACACCGCAATCCAGCTGGTCGAGTATCTCGTACTCATGCCTGGCGCGGCGATTTGTGCAAACAACCCGGGAATTCGGGTCATCTTTCGAGTTCTTTTTTTGCCCTTTGGCAGCCATTGCGTTTTCTGATCCTGTCGCTGAACTGGCGAGAACCCATGTCAGCCAGTGGTGGTTTCGTGATCGGAGCCGGAAACAGAAGAATTTGCGGGCGAGTGATCCATCCCCTGTGGTGAATTGTCTGCCTGTACATTGCGAGCACTTGGGCGAAAGAACCGTTTCGATTCGTTCACTGCAGTGCGTCGAGTGGCCATGCGAACAAGAAGTGTCAGCAGGTAGTTCTTCCAGCCAGGAACAATGAACTGCCTGCGTTTTTCCATGGCCTTCAGCGCTTTCTTTACGACGCGATATGCCGGCATTGCTGAATGTTTTTCGAGCCAGCCTGGTACTCCGGCAGTATCGAATAATTCAGTCTGGGTCACTCCCGGGCATAAGGCAAGAACAGTGACACCACGACTTCGGGCTTCCGCCCACAGTGCTTCGCTGAAATGGAGAACGTATGATTTACTGGCCGCGTATGCCGACATGAAAGCCACCGGCTGAAACGCAGCCTGAGATGAAAGGTTAACGATCGCTCCGTGGCCCCGATGCAGCATGCCGGGAAGTACGCGGTAGGTGAGTTCTGTGAGAGCCTGAATATTCAGATTCAGCATCCGATGGACATGTTCTACAGACGTCGTCTCAATGTCGCCGATCAATGCCACGCCAGCGTTGTTTACCAACAATTCGATTTCTACGCCCAGCCGGTCGACTTCCTGGATTAAACGCCGCGGTGCGTCTTCGTCTGAGAGATCGATCGTCACGATATGGCAATTCGTGCCGTGTCGAGTATTCAATTCTTCAGCCAGTTGCTTCAGGCGGTCAAAGCGTCGCGCAGCAAGAATCAAGTGCATTCCCCGGCCAGCGAGTTGCGACGCAAATTCAGCACCGATTCCCGACGAGGCACCTGTGATCAGTGCCCAGCGTTCGTTGTAAGTGTCAAGCACTTAGTTGCTTTCAAGGGAGCCGGTCTGATTGATGTACTTCCAGAAATCACCAGACATGAACGTTTACAGGCTGTTAATGGTTGTGAATTGCGAGGATTTGGTCGCCGAATGTAGTGGTCTGAGTCGCAGATTCTACGCATCCGGCCCGCTTCGACAAGTGAGCCGTGTTCGGAGCTAAAAGCGCGGGATAATCGAGAATCCCGCGAAATCCGGGATAAAGCCGCACTGGGAATTTCCGGAACGACGACCTCGTCCAGATCATTCCCATTCTGGAACAGAACGGAGAACTCTCAAGCCACACTCACGGCATTCCAGCTTGCACACGATGCCAGACTTCAACCCGGGCCAGACTTCAACCCGGGCCAGACTTCCGAACCTGACGCTCCACCGTGTCGACGGTCAATATCTGCTGCGTCAACGCGCCAGCCAGAATGCGGTAATGACCAGCAAAACAACGATACTCAGGCAACCACTTCCTTTGGGCTCTTCGATGCCATGCTTCGCCGCGATAAGTTCCACGGCCTGCTTCGCTTCCTTCAATCCTGCCCGGGTTTGGTTGCGGAACAACTTGATGGCCTCCAGCTTCCTGCCGTTCTGCAGCAGGGCAACAATTTCCTGGAGATCACCTTTTCCATCTGACGGGGCGTTCGCATGGAGTGCATCGGCTTCGTTGGGATGCTCCGCCTCGTCAAGCTGCTCTACGGCTCTCTTTGCCTCCGCCAGGTTCCAGCCGGTCTCTTCACGAACTCGTTTGATCGCTTCAATGTTTTGTCCACGGCTCAAAAGTTCGCGAATTTGATTCTGCAATTCATCATTCATTTGATGCCCTCCCATGGACGCGTTGCACACTTTGGTTTCAGGGAAGTCGACAGACCAGCGTGTGATCTTTCCCCCAAATTTCAAGGGAATCAGAAGACGCTCGAATCAGTCGGGTGAGCGAACGCCATGGAAGGGCCGCCAGTGAGATCGTGCCGGTCGTGCTCTCGATTTATGCCACAAAATGTCGGTAGAAATGAACACACAAGGAGATTTCCGCCCACTGCAATTCTCCGGCGGTTCAGGCAGCGTCGTGCTGACCAACGGCACAGAAACCATACAAATGGCATTGTTGAGCCGGGCCGATGCAGAAAAAAGGCCATTTTGCCGGACAACACATCACGCCACAGCCTGTTCGCCGTGATCGCAATCACCTTGGTGCCTTGGATGCGTTCCGTTAGAATACGCCGAGGAGAAACCGGGCAACTCCGGCTGCAACCGTTTTGGGTTGTACAAACGAAATCGTCGAAGGAACGACACCGTGTTAAATCACCTCTCCGCCATTGATGCTGCGTTTTGGATAGTCTTTTGCACGTGTCTGGGGGCCTTGTATTGGGTCTACGACGGATACGGTCGTTGCCTTCAGCTGCTGACGACGTTTCGAAGAACTCCTGGACAGTCGACGCAGACGCCTCGATCGGAGCATGACGAGGCCTTGCTTCCGAGCGTTTCCGTCCTTGTCACAGCACACAATGAAGCGGGACACATCGCGAAACGCATCCGGAATCTGCAGGATTGCAACTTCCCAGCAGATCGGCTGGAAATTGTCGTCGCAGCCGATGGATGCACAGATGCAACCTGTGACATCGTCCGCCATCTGATCAGGAATCGAACCTCGACTGAGCCTGCCATCCGTCTGTACGAAAGCCCTGGACTCGGCAAGACTGCCACGCAAAATGGAGCGATCGCGGATATTCGAGCGGACGTAATCGTCTTCACTGACGCCGATGTCGTCTTTGACCATCAGTTTCTTCGAAGTGCAGCCGGGCAGTTCCTTGATCCACAAGTCGGTGCAGTAGCTGGTCACCTTTTATTCGCTCCACCAGGAGAACACGCCGTCATCTCCGGTCAGGGTTTCTTCTGGAACTACGAACTCAAATTGCGACGTCTGGAGACGCAACTTGGTTTGCTGGCCGTAGTAGCCGGTTCCTGCTTTGCTTTGCGACGTTCCCTTTTTGTTGAGATGAATCCATCCATTGGTGAGGACTGTATTGTGCCGCTGGATGTAGTTAACCAGGGATTTCGAGTTGTCCAGGATGACAATGCTGTTTGTTTCGACCAGTTCGAGTACGGAGCGGATGTCGTCTGGCGAAAACGCATACGAATGACACTCCGAAACTGGCAGGGAACCTGGCTCCGTTCCTCATTGTTGAATCCGTTCAAAAGCACCGGCTACGCCTTTGCGCTCTGGTCGCACAAGCTGGGTCGATGGCTGTCGCCCGTATTTCTTCTGGGTGCGACGATTTCCGGGATCGGCCTCAATGCGATCTCCCCCGGGCCGTTGACCATCGGGGTTCTTTCGCCCCTGGTGTGTTTCTATCTACTTGCATTCGTCGGATGGCTTACAAAAGCCCGAGGCATTCGAATCCCCGGTGCCGCAACCTGCTTCAGCTTCCTTCTGGTGAACGCCGCATTTTTCCTGGGTGTCGTAAAGGCTCTGTCAGGACACCAGATTCATTCTTATCGCAACTTCCTGACATCAACACGGCCGGATGAAGCAACGCACACAGATTCGGGCCGTCAGGCTGCATGACTCACGCTGTAATCAGGCTGCAGGTGACCATGGTTTACAGAAATGGATTCCACGGAGGACATTCCACTATACGGCATTGTGCGAGGAAGGCCGCGACACGAGCCAGACGGCGAATGCGGTTGTAATCGACACGGTTATTGCCGTCATTGTCAGACAGGCAGGCATAGAAGGCAATTCCGGTGTCGCGGGAAGTGGTACGGCATAAAGTATCCTGCGAAGCCCGGCTACGCCATAGGTCAGCGGATTGAGTCGTATCAGCCAGGTTAGCCACCCGGCATCTGCTCCCGGAAAAAACGCGCCAGATACGAGCCACATTGGCATAAGAAAGATGCTCATCACAGCATGAAATCCCTGTGATGAATTCATCGGCCAGGCAATCAGGAATCCGATCGCAGTAAGTTCGAATGCAATAAGTGCCAGAAAACCGGTTGCCATCAGAATTCGAATGAATGACCAGTCGGGATCAAATTCAGGTGCGAGACCGACAAGCGACAACAAGGGGCCAACGGCGATAAAGAGACCCGCCTGAAGCAGAGACAACAGGGTTCCTCCAATCAACTTGCCTAATACGATGGAACTTCGTGAAACAGGAGCAACCAGAACCCCCTGCAGGAAACCTTCGCGACGATCTTCGATAATAGAGATCGTCGAAAAAATGGCCGTGAACATCACGATCAGGACCGCAATACCAGGGAAGAAATACTCCTGGTATGAAAGTGATCGATTCAGAGATTCCGCCCATGACGGTGTCCTGAAAGAGCTTCGGAGACCAGCCCCAAACAAAATCCAGAAAATCACAGGCTGCCCAATCGCCCCCACCACACGTGTCCGCTGACCCAGAAAACGAATCAATTCGCGTTTTGCCAACGCCCATGCCGCTTGGACTGTTGAAGGGGATGATCCACTCATCTTTCCTGCGACTCCTGGGTTTCCGCTGCGCCAGCCAGCGAACCGCCGGTCAACTGCAGGAAGACATCTTCAAGTGAGGGACGGCTGACATAAACGCTTTCGACAAACGCCCTGCACTCTGTGAGAATTTGCGAAGCAAGTTCCCCCGCATTTTCTACATGCATCGTCAGCTCGTTCGAGCTGAGCACTTGTGGGGTGATGTTCAATCGACCGGTACAGAAATCACGAACTTCATTCAGCGCTCGACATGAAACGGTCAGCCGGTCACCGGAAATCTGTGATTTCAGACTGGCCGGTGTATCCGTCGCGACGACGCCCCCATGATTCATCAACATGATTCGATCGCAGAGTTCCGCCTCTTCCATCAGATGAGTCGCAATCACAACAGTTGTTCCCTCTGCCCGACGCACGTCGGCAAGTGTCGCAAAGAACTGCTGACGGGAGCGAACATCAAGGCCGGTAGTTGGTTCGTCCAGGAATAAAACGGACGGTGAATGCAGCAACCCCATAATCAATTCGATTCGCCGCTTCTGCCCGCCGGAAAGCTTGCTTCCTGGGGTGCTTCGGTATCGTTCCATCTGGAACTGCGAAAGTAACGAATCCGATCGGGTTTGAATCGCATGTCTTCTCAGGCCGAAGATCTGCCCATGGCAGCTCAGATTCTGCTCCACTGTCAAACGGGGATCGATGGCCGGAGACTGAAACGTAATGCCGATCGAAGCACGAACACTCTGTGGCTGTGCAGCCAGATCAAATCCATTGACGACGGCCCTGCCTTTCTGGACAGGCAGAAGCGTGCACAGAATGCGAAACAGAGTTGTTTTGCCCGAACCATTGGGCCCCAACAGGCCGAACATTTCACCTTTGGGCACTCCAAAAGTGACTCTGTCGACAGCCAACTGCGTGCCATATCGATAGGAAAGGTCCTGTGCAATGATCATGTCAGCAGTCTACCTACGCCTGAAAGTACACGAAAAACGCTCTCAGAGAATGATCCCGGAGAGCGTAAGGTTTCAGGCATCTTTGGACGATCAGAATGACACTGAAAACTATCCCTGATCGGAATGTGCGTCTGACTCAACAGACTCACTGTCGTTGACCGGTTCATGCTCATTGTCCGCATGCTCGTGGTGATACGCCTTAGCTTCGTCACCCCACGAATGATACTGTGGGGCGGTGCTTGTGTAGTATGGAACGCCGATGTCTGGCATCAAAGCGAGGGGCAATCCAATGGCCAATATCGTGGTGGGGGCCAGCAGAACGTACTTCCAGTTTCCTTCGAACTTCAGGTGCATGAAGAACATCATCACGCAAAGCGCTTTGGCCATGGCGACAGCAGTAACCAGCACGATGGTCACAGGCTTTGAAAAGTGCAGAACGTCAAATGCAACCGACAAGCCGGTGCAGAGGCAAAGAACTGCAAACACCGCTAAATAGTTGACGTGATGGGTATCGTGATTTTCGGATGACATTGTCGCGTGAATCCGTAACTGAATGATCGAGCCGGGGAGGAAGGACCTGAGGCGAAGCTGCGGCACTAATGAATGATGTACAGCAATGGAAATACGAAGATCCAGACAAGGTCCACAAAGTGCCAGTACAGACCACTGTTCTCGACCCAATCCGTCCATTTGCCATCCAGGTTGGCTCCCTGCAGCAGTGGAATTGCGAACAGAGTCATTCCAACAAGGACGTGGATCGCATGAAACCCCGTGATCAGAAAATAAAGTGACGCAAACAGGTTTCCGTACAGCATGGGATGGGGCGGCAATACGCCCGCTGACACATAGCTACCGTATTTTGAATTCGACTTGAGCTCATCGAGAAAAGTACTGACTTCGCCCAGCGTCAATGCAGGAAATGCTTCTCCCTCTTTGAGTTTCGAGCGAGCGTCCACGTACTCAGGACCCGTTGCCGGGATCGACAGCGAAATGTTCGCGACCATGTGATCGTGAAGATCCATATACTTACGGAATAGCTCGATATCGCCGTCAACGTCCTGCTTGAGGGATTCGGCCGCGGATTTGTCCGCATCTTCACCTGGCCCTGCAGCAGTCAGGGCTGCAATTTGATTCACGACAGTCTTAATATCATTGGGCTCGGCAGCAACCACCGCTCCACTGTCTGTGTAGCGAGCAAATCGTTCGCGAACAACGGCCTCCAGTTCGCGATCGATCTTCGCGATCGCCTGTGATGGAGTTTCTGCGATGTGCCCGGGAAGGATGTCGTGAGCGAACTTGCCGGAGTACTCAATTGACTTAATACCCAGAAAGACGAATGCAAGGATCATGGTGTAGGTCAACCAGGATCTGGCTTTGGTGTAGTTCTTGTTTGCCATTGCTTCGTGCGCAACGACCACGCAGAAACTGGAGACAATCAACACGAACGTATTGACGCCACCAAGAAAGATATTGATATGGGTATCGGCAGGATTGTCCGGCCAGCCGGGTGAACCCAGTCTCAACACAATATACGACCCGATAAAGGCCGTAAAGAACATGATTTCTGTGCCAAGAAATAGCCACATCCCCAGTTTAGAGTTGGGAATCGGAATACCCATTTTCAGGGCGGAAGGCTGTGCTGAGTGCGACATGGGAAATCAGATTCTGGAACAAACTAAAGGTTCTGGAAGCAACAAGCGACTGCCTTTGAGTCGCGGCGACCTAAGAGGTCATCCGAATAAAATCAGCCACCATGACCAGCAGCAGCATCGGAAGGCAGATCAGGGAACCAAACATCAATCGCCGAGCACGAATGTCGTCTCGACGAATTGCAAATTGAAGCGTCAGTATGAAATAACCGACAGAAAGTATCAGGGCCGCGGCAGAATACCCAGTGCTGGCGAT